>JANTHE010000008.1 GCA_024762585.1 Sulfuricurvum sp.
GTTCAATCTCCTCATCTTCAACAATCCTGACTTCCGTTAGCAGTGCCCGTACCGGTTCGGCCTGTGAAGGGTGCAAAGAGACGCTGATTTCAGGAGCCGCGTCGAACTCATCCAAAATGGCCTCGACCATACCCGCAATCTTTCCTGCATCGGCTTCGTTGAGATAAAAATATCGCAATATCTCTGCCAAACTGTCGATGACGATTTCATTGATTCTGTCGCGTGTGTTTTGTACGGCACGCTCCAAGGATTCATGCAGACCCGTCACAAGAGTTTCAGCGGCGATAAACCGTTCCCGCTCTTCATGAAGCCGTTGTGCCAATTGTTCATTGCAACGCGCCTCGCTCTCTTCGAGCGCCTTGGCAAAACCGGCATCGTATGCCGCTTTTTTGGTCTCTTCAAGCGCAGCAACATGGGCCGCTTTTAGCCTCATCAGCTCGCTCTTGTGCTCTTCAGCCTCCGCAGCCTCACTTTTTTTTGGAATCTGTGCATCATTCAACGGTCCAAAATCTTGTAACGCAAGCGATCTTTTCTGCATTTTTACCCTTTTGGCAGCCTTTCGTCAGGCAGCAGGAGTCTCTTCTTTGATCCATTTTCCGATGAGTGAAGCAATAATCTGCGGATTCTCATCTATGATATCCATAATGTCCATATAATTTTCATTGTCTTCGAGCACCATGACTCTGGCCTCCCGCTCGTGAGCAGCTTTAAGCTCTTCTGCAACCTCTGAAGGCGCGGCCGCCTCATTCGCAGTGGCGGGAATCGGTTCTGGCGCTTTCTTGAAAAGTCGCTTCACAAGCCACAGCAGTATGGTCAGCAAAATCAATCCCGCCAGTCCCAGTAGTCCGTAGATGATCATCTCTTTTTTCGTCATGGTATCCGCAACGGCCTGCGTCACGTTCTCTTCGGTTTCAAACGGCACACTGATGACCGAAATTGTGTCACCGCGCTTCTCATCAAAACCGACGGCACTTTTAATCAGACGATTGTATGAGTCCAGTTCGGCTTCCGTTCTGGGGACAAATGTACGGGCTTCAGTACCATTGCTGTCTTTCGAGTGCTGATACTTTCCATCAATCAATACACCGATACTCAATTTCTTGATGGCGAATATCGGCTTTTCCGTATCTACCATCGATTTTGAGACATCATAATTCGTTGTAACATCTTTTTTCGAAGTGGTGCTGTTTGCAGTTGTTCCGGCTGTTGTTGCCGTTGTAGCAGGCACGTTCGAAGCGGTCCCGGGAACACCTGCCGGCGTCTTTTGGGTATCTTGTCCGCTCTGTTGTATTTTTCGCTCACTGACCACCGCTGTTTTATCCGGATCGTACAGTTCATCTGTCTGACGCACGCTGCCGGTTTCAAGATCAACGGCGATGCGGACAACAACCTTCTCCGGACCAAGCGCTTTTGCGAGCATGGACTGTACATTTTTCTCCAGCCGCCGCTCCAGCCGTTTTTTCGCAACCGCCAGTGTTTCCCCGCTGCCCACCTCGTCAGGCTCTTCGAGAATATCAGAAAGCACGCGGCCTCTGTTGTCTACGACAGTTACGTTAGAAGGATCCAGCTTGGGAACAGCGTGTGAAACCAGGAAGACAATTGCCTTGACCTGCTCACGGCTCAAATCACGTCCGGGCCACATCCTGATAATGACGGAAGCTTTTGTGGAATCGGCTTCCCGGACAAAAATCGAATCTTTCGGAAGAGCAATGTTGACCTTGGCGTCAGAAATGGCATCGATCTGCCGGATGGTACGGACCAGCTCCCCCTCTATCCCTCTTAAAAAATTAACGTTTTCCTGAAACTGTGTCGTGCCCATCTTGGGCTCTTCAAACAGTTCCAGCCCAACGGCCTGAGCACGTGGAATACCCTTGGCGGCCAGCTTCAGACGAATATCATATATTTTGGAGCGCGGAGCAAGAATGATGCTCCCGTCTCCTTGGACTTCGTAGGGAGTTCTGTTCTCCTGAAGCAATGAGAGCACATTTCCGGCATCATCGGGGTTCAGATGCGTATAGAGCACTGCAAAATCACGCTCTCCGGTATTGTTGTATACGATGTAAGACAATACGGATGCAAAAAACAGAAGTCCCGCGGCAGCCATCACGGCCTTGATGCCGCCCAGCCGTTCCACCAGCTCTTTTAATTTGCCCCGTATCTCTTCCACACTATTTGCCAAATCGACTCCGTCACACCTGCATTCGCATTATATCTTGATAGCTTTCGAGCGCTTTGTTTCGAATTTCAGTCACCAGCTTCAATGCAATATCGGATTTCTCGATTTCATACACCAGCGACTCCATATTCTGAATAGTGCCATCTTTCAGAAGCGCTTCCGCCTTCTGTGCTTGCTGCAGCTGCGTATTGGCATCCGCTAGAAAATCATGCAGCAGCTCCGAGAAACCGGATTTTGAAGATTCCGCTTTGGATTCCGCCGCAACTGCGTTTATGCTCGCACTACCTACAGGATTGATCTGCATGACTTTTCCTCATTTGTTTTGAATCAAACTCTTAAAATTTCCAGCGACTTGACCAGCATCTCTTTGTGTGTATTAAATGCGGTCAGATTGGCTTCATAGCTTCGAATGGCCGATATCATATCGACCGTCTCCCGCATTGGGTCTATGTTTGGCATTTGGACATTCCCGTTTTCATCCGCATCCGGATTTGCCGGATCATATTTTATTTTAAACGGTGCATCATCTTTGATGATCTCTTTCACTGCAACTTTGGACAAAGGAACCCCGGGTCCCATTTTTTGGTCCAAAATAGTTTCAAACACAGGCAATTTCCTGCGATAGGGGCCTCCGTTCTCGCCGCCGCTGGTACTGTTGACATTCGCAAGATTACTAGAAATAAGATCCATGCGCACGCGCTGCGCCTTCAAGCCGCTCATTGCGACATCCAATCCTTCAAAATACATACTGATCACCTCCCGCTTATGGCCATCTTCAGCTTTGACAACTCTTTTTTCATGCTCTCTACCATTGACTTGTACATGATAGCGCTTTCCGCAAGCTTGGACATCTCTTCATCGATATTGACACTGTTGCGGTCATATCCCGAAGGCGAATCCATCGCCACCGTCTTAAAACTGCCTGCCGTATCGGCAGACAGATCCATATGTTTTGGGTCAGTCCGCTTCATCTCGATTGCGTCATCCAGATGTTTGGCAAACTGGACTGTTTTTGGTTTGTACCCCGGTGTGTCTGCATTGGCAATGTTACCCTGGATTACTTTTGTGCGCTCCAGATGAAATGCCGCGGCAGTTGAGAGGGCATCTGTTTGTGTAAAAACGCCGTCCATCATTTTTTACCTCTTTTCAGCCCGTTGACTTAAACTGTATGATTCGTACACGCGCATCGCGATAGCCGCCCAGTCCGTATTGCATGCACCGAGACGGCCCGCTTGTGCTTCCACCTGCTCACCATTTCCCGTTCTTATACTGGATAATAGTACCATACTGTTTAAAAAACAATTATCTTTGATAACTTTTGTCATCGGAAGAAGGATTTGCTGTGCCTTTGCATACTGCTTGTCATGCAAAAGCACAAGTATCAGCTCTTTTACAAATCGATGGCCGGTGCGCTGTTTGCTGTATTCGTTTTCAAGAAAATCAAGATGATTCATGGCAAATTGCGTCGCCGCTTCCGAAGCACCATGTCGTAACCGATAATACGCTTTCAACATTGTGGCAACTGTATCATCATCTGCGCACGTTTGCAGTAATTTCTGCTCGGGGGCAATATCCTGCTGGCGCATCACTTTCGATTTTGCCGCCAATTTGGCATAGGCGCATCCTTTTGACTGCACGCCCTGAAGTGCCTGCACGGCATCCGCATACTTTTCCTCATCAAATAAAAAAGATGAAAGCAGCAGCAGGTCTTCGTCCGTATGCCAGCGCTGCGCAATGAAACGCAGCAGGTCCAGCCGGGCCTCGTATGAACCGCAGCGATTGAGCGCCTGAGAGATGTGCATCAGCACAGAACGGTCAAATACCGTCTTGAAAAATGCACTGTTCGCAGGATAAAGTACACATATCCGCTCCGGAGCAAGCGATAAAATACGCGGCTTCCACAAGGCTTTGATATATTCTCTTTGTTCAAAATCAAGTCGTGATGTCCCTATCAGCGAAATCTCCCAGGAGAGTCGCTCATCCAGCAGTGTCGTATTCAGCCCCAGGGCCATTTCTCCAAAATTGGCCAAAGCGTACCTTCCTACAAAATTTGTTCTGTTTTTGACCAGTGAAAGCGTCACGTAATGCTCCGGGTCACTGAATGCCTCTTCGTCCAGCGCCATGAGTTCATCGGTTATTTTCAAGTCATTTTTTGCCAGATAAATCAGCTTCAGTTTGGCAACAGTAGCGAGGTCCGTATCGGGAAATTTTTTGGCGACCAGAAAATAGTAGTTGGCGGCACTTTTCATATTCCCCTGACGCCAGGCCAGATCCCCCATTCGCATCAATGCCTTTTGCATCACGTCACTGCTTTTGACTACGGCGATAATCCGTCTGAAAAAATGTTCCGCAATCTGGTATTTTTTATCCCGGTAAGCACTTTCGGCCACCAGAAGGTAATAATCAGGATTATCGATGAGGTAGTGTTCATTATTGCGGTAAGTACGCTGAAAAAAATGCAATGCCTTCTCATAGTTCTTTTTCAGAAACTGATTCATCCCACGAATAAAGTCGTACTCTACTGCTGCGGAAGTTTTGAGCATTTGTATATTTTCCAAGATCAGATATTTGGTGGGAAGATCGATCTTGCGTTTCCATACAGCGATTCGCATCAAGCCGACCAGTCCTTTGGCCGTCTCCTTTTTGGTGGTTGCCGTTTCAATTGCTTTTTTGTAAAACACTTCGGCCCGTTCAGGAAAATCAAGGTTTTCATAGACCATCCCCTTGATGTAGTAATATTCCCACTCCGGCGAATCGACTCTGCCCATGTAAAGATTAAGATAGGCGATTGCCGTCCAGAGATATTTTTGTACCCCTGTTTTACTGCCAATTTTCAAGTAGATTTTGCCTGACAGCAATAAAGCGGGAATAAAGTAGTCGCTCTCCGGATTTTTTACGAGAGAACCAAGTTTGTCGACCGCTTCGTAATAAGAGCCGACACGATACGCCTCTTCAGCGCGTTCAAACAGCCGCTGCTGCTTTTTTCGTTCTTCTTCTTGTGCCGGAGTGGTGTTGTTATTGTCACCCGGCGAAAAATCGGGCTTTAGCAGTGTGTCAAGCTGGGTTTCGTTCAGATCACTTATATCCGGAGAAGCCGCCCCAAAGGCGTGAAGAAACAGTATAAAAAGCGGTACAAAAAACCTCACTCTATGCCTTGACACTGATACCCGGATGTTCCTTTGCAACTTCGACGGGACCAGACTCTTTTTCGGTATGGTCATACACTTTTCGGGAGCGTTCGCGAATCGTCAAACGGTAAGACTTGAATCCGCTGTCACCCAGGATGGACTGAATTTCGTCACCCAGATGCTGTTCATGCATACTGCCGTACATCTCCCTCATATCAATCATCAAATTCAAATTGTCCTGACGCATTCTTGCGTGAATGATGACGTCATGGATGCGAAACTGCATTTTAAATGTCTGCTGTGTCTCCTGTGTTGCCTGCGCTTCGAGTTTTGCCGCTGTATGGGTCGAATGCTGTTGCGAGGAAAAATCGCCGGAATCCGCGGTACTGTCAAACGTCTGCACCATACCATCCGCCTCTTGCGCAACACGCATTACCTGCTGCTGTTGCAGATGCAAAGGCTCTTTAGCTATCGGCGCAGCCGTAAACACGGCCGGCGCAGCATCGGCTGTACTTTTTATTGCATCGGAGTGCTCAAAGACAGTGTCCCGTTTGGCTTCGGAGTGCCCTTTCGTCTTCGAAGTGCCCGATGCACTCTGTTGGGCAGGCACTGCATGCTTTGTATTACGCTTGGATTTTCCTGCAATGACCGGCACACTGTTTTTCATCTGCCCGCTTTCGTGCTGCATCGCTTCTGCAGCATATTTGTTCGCAGGCTTGCTGACTGCCGAAACAGAGACAGTCGGCACTGCACTGTTTTGTTTGCGCTGGGTAATACCGGGATCCTCTTTTTTTGCGCTTTTTAATTTCATGCCGCTGCTCTCAAAAAATCGATTGTCAAAGTCGAAACCCTGCTTTCCGGACGAGGCACTGTTTTCATGCTTGAGCGTCTCTTTATTTGGCAACTGACTTTTTGTACTGCTCACATCTTTGCCGCTGTGTGTCTGCTTAAAACCGGTTGCTTGTCTTTGCACTTCGGCGACAACAGAAACGGACTGAGTTGAATCTGCGGATGCAGAAGACATCTGTTCTTTTGCACCTTTTTCTCGAAACATAATTTCTGTTGCCGCATCATTGCGCTGCTGCTTGCTTTGGGCTGCCCTCTCGACACCGGCACCCTCCTGCGCCAAAGGTTTTTCACTGCGTGCTGCGATGACAGAGTGCGCGTGGTATTTAGAAAAGTTCTGCCCCGGCTCCACCGGCCTGACGCCCTTACTCATGCCGCTTACCTGCGCCTGCTCAGCGGACGGGCTGAAATTTATACTTTTCGCCTGCTGCTTTGTATTCGATCTATTTTTTTCCGTCTCTTTCGTTAAATGACCCACGCCTTTCCCGGGATCGATTTTTACTGCGCCCGAACTCCCCTCAGCACTGACTGACGACGGCGGTATTGCCGCAACCGAGGACGCATTGAGTGATTTTTGCAAATGCAGATGGTTCCCTGCCGCACTTTCTTGACGCACTGCAGACACTCCTGCAGCACGATTTTTGGACTCTGCAACAGGTATGGGCTCGCCCGTGCTTTCCGTTTTGATTTTATCGAGGCGCTTTGTAGTAAAGGTTTGCTGCGGGCGTTTACTCTCTTGATCATTACCGATTTTTATGTCTGTATGTGCAGCGCTACTCGCATGCAGATTTTCCGCGTGCGGCAAGGCCTTTGCCCCACGGCGCATCGGCACGTTATTTTTCGTCCCTGCTACAGCTGCATCACTCTGCGCTGTACCTTTTTTAACATTATGAGTATCCCGCCCCTCATTTTTTAATGTTTTGGCCTCTTTTAAGTTGGCAGTACTCTTTGATTGCAGCAGTGCGTGAAACAATCCTTTAAAAGGATCGGCAGACTTTTTTTTCTTGCTGCCGCTACCGAGGGTTGTGGAGTGTATGTCAACAGCAGCATCAGCATTAAAAACCGCACTCATGCAGGCTCCTCGGCATAGATGGTAACCATTATAGCAAAAATACTCAAAATTTCAGCGCTGCTGTTTTTTCTGATAACACAGTCGTGAAACAGGTGCCGCTTCGCATTGTTTAAATTCCAAAATACGGTTGCGAAATTGCATCCTGATGCTCACTGTTTGATTTTACTCATTTTTATATGTATTAGCAGATTTTTTTATTTATTCGTGCTTTTATCAAGTGCCGTTGCCTATTTAACGCTACAATCCAAACTGATCAAAAAGTAATAAAGTCTTATTGGCTATAAACACAAAAAAATCCCTGCGGGACGGGTTTTAGCAGGAATATACTTTATTTTGATATAATTGAAAAACATGATTCAAGGCCGTTGCGAATAATGTGGAAAAATAAAACGCTTGCCACCAGGATTGTTGTCCTTGTTGCGGCTGCCTTCGTTATTATTCTCATCGCATTTTATTTCACCGTCAAGCTCTTAAGCCATGAAGCGCTGAAAAAAACCGAAAAAGAGAAAGCACAACTTATTATCGACACCGCATCGCCGCTGCTGGCGGTTCGTATGCATCTTCGACAAGATGAGAAAGTACGTATACTCCTCAGCCAGATGATGGAAAACCAAAATATTACCTCAGTAAAACTCATGAAGCACCATCAGGTTATTGCACAGGAGAGAAAACACGCCACTCCCCTTCACTCTTCAGAGTATTTCACGCTTCGCCAGGAGATACGCGATCCGCTCAACAAAACCTATTTGGCCGACCTGGTGCTCTCTTACTCCAACGGGGCTTTCATCAAACAATCCAGAATGTATGACTTCACCCTGTTGATCGTCATGGAATTCCTTGCGCTGTTTGTCATACTTTTTACGCTGTATCTGAGAAAGCTGCTCAAACCGTTACGGCACCTCACTACGAAAATCAAAGATTTCGAGCCGGGCAAGACCATGAAGCTCCCTACCAATCTACGTTCAGATGAAATCGGACAGATCAATGCGGCCCTCTCCGATATGAATGAACGCATCAGTGAATATGACTCGGCGCAGCGTGATAAAGCCGAACAGCTTGAATCTGAAATTTCGAAAAAAGCGGAGGAGCTTGAGCGGCTGCTCTTTACCGACAATCTGACAAACCTTCCAAACCGGATGAAGCTGCTCGAAGACCTTGAAGTTCGTATTGATTCGGTATTAATCATTGCAAATATCGATGCTTTTCGTCAGATCAATGATTTTTACGGGCAGCAGGCCGGGGACCATGTCATCAAAAAAGTCGCAGCTGTTCTGGAGCAGTTTGCAACCCATTTTCCCAACATGCAGACCTACCGTCTCTCTGCCGATGAATTTGCTATCTTTTCGCAATTGCCGATTGAAGAAGATACCTTGAACGCATTTTTGAAAAAAATCAGTGAATATTTTGATACCAACGCCATCACCTTTGAAGACATTGAGATCGATGTACATATTACCATGGGAGCGACCAGAAGAATAGAGCAGGCAATCGAAAAAGCCGATATTGCCCTCAAAAGTGCCAGAAAAAACCGATTGCCCTATCTTATTTACGATGAAGACCTCAATATTGAAAGCAAATATGAAGCCAATATGATGTGGTTGAGAAAACTGAAATTTGCCATGGCCAACGACAACATCATCCCCTTTTTCCAGCCAATTTTCGACAATCAGGATCATCGCATCGTCAGTTATGAATGCCTGATGCGCATGCGTGAGCGGGATGGGGCAATTTTGACACCATCTTATTTTCTCGAAGTCGCCAAACACGCCAGACTCTATACACGCCTTACCAGAATTATTGTAGAGAAATGCTGCGATCATTTTAGAGACCTTGACGCCTCCTTCTCCATCAATCTCTCCGCCGAAGATATCCATGAAACCGCCACTAGAGATTATATTAAGAACAAAGTAATCGAAACCGGTGTCGGAAATCGAATGATCTTTGAGATACTTGAATCCGAGGGGATAGAAAACTACGAGGAAGTCAGCCAGTTTATCGATGAAATGAAGGCCATTGGCTGCCGCTTTGCCATTGATGATTTTGGAACGGGCTACTCAAATTTTGAACATCTGCTGCGGCTGAATATTGATATTATCAAAATTGACGGTACACTTATTGAGCATCTTGATAAGAGCAAGGGCGCTGTTGAAGTGGTGGAAACCATCGTTGAATTCATACGGCGCAGAAAACTGGTCAGTATCGCCGAATATGTACACAGCGGCCCTGTATTTGACGTTGTCAAACGGCTGGGAATCGATCGTTCGCAAGGTCACTATCTGGGTGAACCAAAGGCCGATACCGTACAGTGATTTTCACAAAGGAGTTTTGATTTTAACACCGTTTTGTCAGCACAAAGTCATCCATTACAAAACCGCTTCCGATATCCTGCACCACCTCTTTAGCAACATCAAACCCCAGTGCTCTGTAAAACTGCAGTGACGGATTATGGCGATTGACCGTAAGCAAAAGTTGTTCATAGCCTCGTCTGCGTGCTTCGCTCTCGCAGGCTTCTATCATCATGCGCCCGGCACCGCGCCCGCGAAAATCTCTTAGCACATAAAGTTTGCTGATCTTCAACGCGTCCGATTCAGGCACCGTTGCGTAATAGCCGCAGGGCAAATCATCAACGAAAACAAGCCAATAGTAAAAACCTTCATGCTCTATTTGCTCTGCAATTGCTTCGGCCGATTGAAAATGTTTCAGCATATAAGAAACCTGTGACGCGCCAATAATAGGTGTGTAGAACTCCCGCCAGATTGTTTCGGCCAAAGCAGCGCAACTGCTGATTTGCCAAGGCTTTACTACCGCTTCTAAGCGCATCAAGGCTGATGGATCGATATTTCCACAACCCGGCCCAAAGGTACTTTCCCTTTTTTGACCAGATCGACGCGGTAGTAGGAGACGTAGGTCTCATCCGTACTCGTCGCCGCTTTTTCAATGCGCCAGCCATCACTCCCCTCAACCGAAATATTCGCCTCCTCGAGCATCGCCCGGTCGCTAGCATCGACGTAGAGCACAAGGCGTCCGCCGCTGTGATCTTCCACTTTCATCAGCTTCGTACCCGGCGCGACATACTCTCCCTTGCGGACATAGAGCTTTTTAAGATACTCCCCGTGCAAAGCGATGCGCTTTTTGGCCAGCGTATCTTCAAGCTGGGCGATCGTGCTCTGCAGGTCGGCGGCCTGCATCTTCAGCCCCAGCAGTTCGGTCTTGTACTGCTCTTTGGTAAAACGGTTCTGGCTGGAGAGCTCCTTGATGCTGTCATACTGCGACTGCTTGAGTGCGATTTGCTCTTGGAGCAGCTGCAGCTTGCTGCGGTCGTTTTGCAGCCGGATATCTTCCAGACGATGATCGATCTCGATCACGATCTTGTCCAGCGGTTTGAGTTCATCGCGCTGATCGAGCATGACAATCGTTCCGGAAACCTCAGAAGTGACGGTCCGGGCGTCGTACGGCTCGATCTTGGCCTTGTAGGTGCCCGCCAGCAGCGGCGGGGCCAGCAAAAGCAGAAAATACCATTTCATTGCGTGCTCCTTTCGGGGGTGATTTTATTGATGACGGCATAGAGCGTCGGGACGTACAACAGGTTCAGTATGGTACCCCAAAGCAGCCCGAATCCGATTGAAACGGCGATGGGCTGCAAGATGACCGCCTGCCCGGTGGCGTAGAAAATGAGCGTAAAGAGCCCCAGAAACGTCGTGATGGAGGTGATGAGGATAGGGCGCAGTCGCAATGCGGCCCGCTCGAAAAAGGCACGCGCATCATGGGTGCCGTGCAGGAAATCGAGCATGATAATGCCGTCGTTGATGACGACCCCGGCAAGCCCCAGCAGTCCGATGATGCTCGGCATCGTCAGATTCATCCCCATCAGCTTATGCCCCAGCAGCGCCCCGACGATGGAGAGCGGGATCACCGAGAGAATGATCAGCGCATACTTGATCTTGGGGAAAATGAACAGCAGGGCGATCAGCATCAAAAAGAGCGCCGCCGCCACAGCCCGCTTCATATCCGACGCCAGCTGCCGGTTGCGCTCGCTCTCGCCGAACAGTTCCGCCTTGACGCCGGAGGCGCGCACCTCCTCCAGCACCGGGGCGATCGTTTTGAGCACCTCGGAAGGGGTAATGACGCGCTTGTCCACTTTGGCGAACACCGACTTGACCACCTTGCCGTCGCGTTTTTCGATCTTGTTGTAATCACGCCGGCTGACGAAATCCACGATATCGGCAAGGGCGACGAACGTGCCATCAGGCAGCGGATACTGAAACCGCATCAGCGCCTCGAGCCGGTCTTTGTCCAGTGCGCGCGTCTTGATCTCCATCACCCCGTTTTCGTTGAACGTCATCGCTTTGCGGCTGTCGAGAAAATAGGCCGAGAGGGTCTTTGCGACCGCCGCCTCGCTCAGCCCCAGCCGCTCGCCGTACGCGTTGACGCGTAGCTTCAGTTCGCGCTTGCCGGGTTCGAGATTGTTGCTGACCGACACCACCCCGTCTATCTGCGCGATCGCTTCCTGCACCCGCTGCATCGCATCGATGGTTTTGGCATCGTCGGGACCGCTGAAGTTGATCTGCACATCGATGCGGACCACGCCCGCGCGCTGTTCGCGCACCCCGAACTCTTCAAAAGCGTACTGTTTGCGCAAGGGCGCTATCACCCCGTCGAGCTTCTTGGCGAGTTCATAGGTATGTCGTGTGCGTATCTTTTCGGGATCGTCGTAATCGAACGAGAAGTTGAGTAGCGGAGCCAGGTAGCGGTCAAAGAGATTGTTCGGCGCCATATCGTACAGCTCCATCGTCACCAGAAACATATTCTCACCGCTCTCCGACTCCCCCGCCATGCTCACCCGCGAGCCCGTCACCGTCGAGACCGATTTGACGAAAAACGCTTCGCGCTCCTGCATGACTTGGCGTTCGACCGCCTCGGCGACCTTCTGCGTCTCTTCGATGGGGGTGTTGATATCCAGTTTGCCCGTCACGTAGAGATACGAGCCGTCGAAGACCGGAAAGAACTGAAAATGCATGCTGCGCAGCGTCAGAAACGTCAGCAGGGGGATGGTGACGAGGAAGAGCACCAGCGCACTTTTTTTATACCGGATAAGCAGGTGCAACAGCCGCCCGTACGCCCGCTGGATGCGCCCCCAGTCCACCCTGTTTTTCTGCTTTTTCAGCAGCTCCTCGGCATGCAGCGGCAAAAAGAGAAAACTTTCTATCAGCGAACCGATGAGGATCATGATCACCATAATGGGAATCAGGATGATGAATTTCGAGATGGTCCCTGTGAGCATGAACAGCGGCAAAAAGGCGACCACTGTCGTCACCGTCGCCAGCGTCACGGGCAGAATCATCTCCCTGATGCCCTGCATCACCGCCGCATGACGCGCCATCCCCTCATTGAGATGACGCTGAATATTCTCCGCCACCACAATGGCGTCGTCCACGACGATCCCGATGACAATGAGCGCTCCCAGCAAGGAGACGATGTTGATGGAGTAGCCGAGATAATAGATGAAGACAATGCCAATGGCGAACGAGAACGGAATGCCCAGTGCCACGATGGTCGCGATGCGGACATTGATGAGCAGGGCCATCGACAAGAAGACGAGGATGAGCCCGAACATCAGGTTTGAAAGCACCGTATCGAGCCGGCTCTCGACCGGCTTGGAGGTATCATGGTAGAAATCGAAATGGATCTGCGGAAAATCATTCTGTAGTGTTATGACGTACGTTCGCAGCTCTTTGGCCAGCACAATGGCGTTGCCGGTGTCGCCTTTGGAGAGGTTGAGCGTGATGTTGGGGCGGCCGTTGAAGGTCGAGACCGTCCTGTCCTGAGGATGTTCAATGACAATCTGCGCAATATCGCCCAGACGCACAAATTTTGCTCCCACGCCCAGCATGGTCTCCTCCCACCCCTTCACATCCGCTTTTCCGTGCACCGTCGAAAGAAAGACGAAATCGCCTTTTTGATCGATATTGCCGATGGGATAGATATACGAAAGGTTCGCGACGGACGAGACGACGGCGGCACGGTCGAGCCCCAGCGCCTCGATGGCGTTTGAGTCGAGCCGAATCGACACCTCTTCGTCCGAATCGCCGTACATGGTGACGTCGCTGATGTTCGGATAGCGCGCCAGGCGGTTTTTGATGGTTTTGGCCTGCTCCACCAGCGCATCGCGCGTCAGGGTGTCGCTGGAGAGCGAGAGGCTGACCAGCGGGCGGTTGTGCACCGCAAGCGTCGCGGTGGGCTCGACCATGTCCGAGGGCAGGTACTGCCGGCTTTTTGCGATGGCATCCCTGGCCTTGTTAAGCGCGTCGTTCGTATCTGCGCCCTCGAGCAGGGTGATGACAATGGCAAAGCTGCCCGGCCGAATGACCGTCTCCATCTTCTCGACCCCGTCCAGGCTGCCCAGCGCATCTTCGATGTCGCGCACCGCCATTTTGTCGAGATTGTCCGCGCTCGTACCCGCATAGGCACCACTGACCGTAATCCTGTCCAGCGCGATGTGCGGGAAGAGCTCTTTGGGAATGTTGACATACGCATTGACGCCCATGAAAAGCACAAAGAGCAGCAGCACATAGTTTAGGCGCTTGTTGCGGATAAAATAGTCGATGATATTCAGCATGTGCGATTATAGCGCCGCTGCTGCTCACCGGTCAAGCATATTGCGCTATAATCACGGGAAAAAAGGATTGTTTTATGAAAGTAGCCGTACCGGTCAAAGATAACACCATGCAGTTTTTCGGCAATGCCGGGCATACGCCCTTTTTTGCCGTTTTCACCATTAAAGGCGCGGGAATGTTCCGTGCCTTCGAACTCGAAGCCCTGCGGAAAAATCCGCGCAGCGATCTCGACCATGAGCACCCCGAAGAGGAGCACGAATGCCATCACGACCATGACGACAAAGCACATGTCAATGAGCATTTCAAAATGGGGAAAACCCTCGAAGACTGTGACTTCATCGTCGTAAAACGTGCGTGTAAAAATACAGCGGCAGCCATGGCCGAATATGGGGTGCATATCAAAAAATACTCCGGCGACCCCGCTAAAGCAGAAGCGGTACTGCGCAGCGTCTCGGCCCAACTGGGCTGACGCAAAAACCTGAAAAAATATTAATTTTTTTCATGCAAAAAAAAATGCGGGGATTCTATTTTACGTAAAGCGCTATCATGCCCTTAGCTGTATCCGGTTTTTTCACGAACCCTCCTGTTTTTGAAACTCCTTTTTACTCCCGGATGCAGTTATTACTCCACCAAGTAAATACTTCCTACGCCTGCACCTCGCAGTGTGACTTCGGCGTCTCCCAGAATTGGACCGAGTGTACTCGAACCCCCAGCGGTTTCATCTTCTGCTGAACAATCTCGAGCATCCATGCGCAGAGGTTTTCGCTTGTCGGCACGAAATCGACCACGACCATGCCTTCGTATTTTTCCCGAACCGCTTCGATGGCATTTTCGACCACTTCCAGCCGGGGGGTCCAGTACCCCTCCTCGTGCGATGAGAATTTTGTTTCGTCCATCATCTCCCCGGTACAGTAGTGCGACATCATGTCGAAAAAGAGCGGGTCGGAACGGTCGATGATGAACTTATGGTCGAGCACCGAGTCGAGCCACTGCTTGAACCAGTTGAGGTGTTTGAAGTCCGTCACCATTCCGTTTTCAAGCCGCTGTGCCTCTAAAAAGATCTTGATCTTGCCCTGATGTCCATGCAGGTGTCGGCACATCAGGCAGTTGTCCAGACTGTAATCCACGTGAAGACTCTGCGACCAGACCCGGTGACCGTAACAGAAATCAAACTGTTTGTCGATGATCCATTTCATAGGCATCTCTACTGAAACTTCAATGGAATCAGGCTGCGGTCGCGCTCAAAATCGCCGGTGACGAATATGGTCGAGGTAGACGCATTGATGTCGCACGCACCGCGATAGGCCGCACAGCCGTGCTTAAGGTTTGAGAGGCTGACATAGACCGAATCGGTCTCGAACGTCTGTGTGATCTTATTGCCGATATAACGCGTGAGGTCCTCTTGCAGCCAGCCGCGGCGCGCGCACCAGTTGACAAAGCGGTTGATCTTGCTGATGCCGCCCAGTTTTTCGCGCGGGATGTAGCCCACGACCACGACCGAGCCCGCATCGGCCTGGTCCTGCCCAAAGCGGATAAAGTGGTGGCTGCAGACCGCATCGAGTTGCGTCGTCACAAAGACCGGTTCATGCGTCCCAGCCGTATTGGGAAAGGTCGCCATGCGCGGCTCGCGGTTCCAGCGCCCGCTCATCAGCTCACGGTCGTCTTCGGGGTCGGCTCCGCTGTACATCTTGGCGATGCGTCCCGCCGTGCCGATGTTTCCGCAGGCGGCCTCTTCCATAACATTCGGGTCGCTGCGGTCGATCTTGAGCGCATCGAGTACCCGTTCCATGTAAAACATCGTATGCAGGCGCATCACGTAGTGCGCTTCGGGCGACATCGACTGTCCGCTCTCATGAATATTCTCATTGACCCGAAACGGCTCGATATCGCGGTACTCTTGCATCGCATTTTGCAATACCGCTTCATCGGTGTGGCCAAAATGGCAAAAAAAGCGTTCGCGCACGAATGCGTCGAGTTCATCTTGTATCGGAACCATCTTTCTCTCCGTCTTTGGATAGTCGTATTGTAGTGCAACTTGGTATCATTTTACCATGCCTTTTAAAATCACCCGTTTCAAAACCGTATCGCTGGAAAACCCGCAGTTCGTCCGCCCTATGCGCATCCTTTACACCCAAAACGGCCGTGCACTCAGCTGGGAGGCGGTCAAAAGCCACGACAGTGTCGCCGTCTTGCTGTATCATCGCGAAAAAAAAAGCTTCCTGCTGGTCAAACAGTTCCGTCCACCGGTCTATCTACATCACCCGGAGCACACCTGCACGTACGAGCTGTGCGCGGGCATCGTGGACAAAGATGCCACGCTCGTTCAGATCGCGAAAGAGGAGATCAACGAGGAGTGCGGTTACGACGTGCCGGTTGAAAAAATAGAGAAGATCACCTCGTTCTTTACCAACGTCGGCATCTCCGGCGCCAAACAGCACCTCTACTATGCCGAGATCGACGAGACGATGCGCATCCACGACGGCGGCGGCATCCACACCGAACAGATCGAGCTCGAGTGGGTACCGCTAACAGAGGCTAACGCCTTTGTTTTTGACGAAAACAGGGCCAAAACGCCGGGGCTGATGTTCGCGTTTTACTGGTTTTTCGCCACTATTTCCTAAAACGCCTGAAAACACGCTCGAAGTCAATAGCGACGTCGCATGAAGTCTCTTCGAACCGATAAGTTTCGGTCGAAAACGTACCGGCCTTGACATAACGTCCATTCTCGAGCAGGAAAACTTCCGCCTGAAGCGTCTCGGGATAGGCCAGAAGATAGTACTTCACTCCCGCCGCTTCATAGCGGCTGAATTTATACCCTTCGTCCCGTTTCACTGTCGAAGATGAAACAATCTCCACAACCATTTCCGGGGCCTCTTTAATATATGCTCCTCTTTCTTCCTGACAAATCAGTGCGATATCAGGACGAAATACCGTTTCATCATCCAGGCGATAATCTGCCTCTCCCACAACCAGGCACGTTTCGCACTTCTCGATAGCATCGTTCAGCACAGCGATCATCATGCCGGCAATACCCTGATGCTCAAGCGTCGGCGCCGGTGCCATCGCAACCGGAACCCCCTCGAACAGCTCCCAGTCACCTTCGAACTGTGCATAATCGTCGTATATGTAATGCGGAATATAGTCGCGTGCACCCATGCCTTTCCTTTTCATCATTATAGCATGCTCCTTTGTCGATGGGGAATCGGCGTAACATCATTGCCTTTAGTGGTGCCCTTTATTGCTACTTCACCGAGGAACAAACGCCATGTTCGATTCAACTCCGGGGTTTCACGACTTTGACATCTTTTTTAAATAGCATTTCAAAAAAATGCAAAGGAACCAGCATGCAAAAGGCGCACGCCATTGTCTACAGTGAGGGTTTTTTTACTGTAATGGACGGCAAGACAGCCAATGGCCTGGCAAGGCACTCTGAAACGTATAGAATCGTCGGGGTAATCGATAGCCGGTTTGCCGGGCGGGATGCGGGCGAAGTGCTCGATGGCGAGCCCAACGGAATTCCGATTTTTCAAAGCCTAGACGACGCACTGAATGCACTGGCGCAAACACCGCAAACCTTCATTTACGGTATTGCGCCACTCTCGGGTGATTTTTCAACAGGGGAGATTGACCTGATGGAGCGGGCCATGGCCGAGGGAATGGATATCGTCAGCGGCATGCACCGCTTTTTGGGCGACGACGCCTCTTTTATGGAAAAAGCCCGCAAATGCGGGGTCGCCGTGACGGATATCCGAAAGTATGAAGGCAAAAACCTGCGAAGGGTCTTTACGGGAGAGATTCTCAATGTATCTGCACCCCGTATTGCGGTATTGGGAACGGATGGCGCCATCGGCAAGCGCACGACGGCCACCATCGTGACACAGGCGTTGAAACACGCCGGGTATAACGCCGTCATGATCTCGACGGGGCAGACCGGCCTGATGCAAGGTGCGCGGTATGGTGCTCCGATGGATGCGATACCGGGGCATTTTGCCGCCGGGGTCGTCGAAGGGGAAATTCTCCGCGCATGGGAATCGGAGCAGCCAGATATCTTCATCGTTGAAGGACAGGGCGCACTGACGCATCCCGCCTATCTGAGCTCGTGTGCCATCAGTCGAGGTTCACAGGCCAACGGCGTGATTTTGCAGCATGCCCCGATGCGCAAAACGATGGGAGATTACCCGGATTTTCCGATGCCGAAACTTGAAGATGCCATCCAACTCAACGAGATGTTTACCGGTGCGCCGGTACTGGCGATCACGTTGAATCATGAAGCGATGGATGATGCCGCCATTGACAAAACGATTGTGGCGTACAAAAAGAGGCACAAAAGAGCGGTGACGGATGTACTCAAGCGGGATACCCAATGCATCATAGACGCCATCGAAGCGCACTTCCCCGACCTTATGAAAAAGAAAAAGCAGTGAAGACGCCTTATATCGAGATTGATTTAAACAAAATTGCCCACAATGCATCCCGGCTCAAAAAAATGTGGGGAGAAGCCGGTATTGACGTGATGGGCATTACCAAGGTTGATCTTGGAGAACCGCATCTTGCACAGACACTTGCAGATGCCGGTATCACTCTGCTGGGCGATTCACGCATCGAAGACATTATCCGCATGAAAAAAGCCGGAGTCGATGCAAAGTTTTGTCTGATTCGCACCCCTTTTCTCTCGGATGTCAAGCGGGTGGTCCGCTATGCGGACATCTCACTCAATACCGAGTTTGCCGTCATAAAAGCCCTGAACAAAGAAGCGATCAAGCAACAAAAAAAATCAGGTCATTCTGATGGTGGAGATGGGAGACCGAAGAGAAGGGGTGCTTCCCGAACAGCTTCACGACAAGGTGGAAAAAATTCTTGCCCTTTCCAATATTGAGCTGATCGGCATCGGCGCGAATTTCGCCTGTTTTGGAGGCATCAAACCCAATCAGGAGAAGATGAACCACCTTTCGCTTCTGGCCGACACGATAGAGCTGCAGTTCAATGTTGAACTTTCGGTGGTTTCCGGTGGAAACTCTGCCAATTTCATCTGGTTTCAAGAGGGCGGCCGTCCGGGAAGAGTGAATAATGTGCGATTGGGAGAATCGATTTTCCTGGGTGTTGAAACGCTTTACAGGCACCCGATAAAAGGGCTCTATCAGGATGCTTTCAAGATCGTGGCGGAAGTCATAGAGGTGAAGCAAAAGCCCTCTTTGCCAAACGGGGAGATGGCGCTCAACGCCTTTGGGGAAACGCCGCACTTTGAAGACAGGGGCACCATCCCCCGCGCCATCCTCGGTCTTGGCAGGGAAGATGTCGCCATCGACGGATTGACCCCGCAGATCGATGTCGATATTCTGGGCGGCAGCAGCGATCATATGATTCTGGATGCCAAGCAAAGCGCGCTGGTAGTGGGAGACCGTGTAGCTTTTTCTCCAAACTACTCCGCCCTGCTGTCCGCTATGACTTCACCGTTTGTCGGAAAAAAATTTATTGAAGGGGAAAGATGAAAGTGTTGGTAATCGGCAAGGGAGGGCGCGCGCATGCGATGGCATGGAAGATTGCCGCATCCCAAGCAGTCACGCAGGTTTTTGTAGCGCCGGGCAATGCCGGCACAGCGATGGAGCAGAAGGTTCAAAACGTTCCGATCGGAATGGACGATGTCGATGCCCTGGTGGATTTTGCAAAAAAAGAGCAGATAGACTTGAGTGTCGCCGGACCGGTCATTCCTTTGGTGGCAGGTGTTGCAGACCGCTTCGAAGCAGAAGGCCTGGCTTTTTTTGGCGCCGGCCGGGCGGCTGCCGAGCTTGAAAACTCCAAAGCGTTCGCCAAGGCATTTTTAGCGCGTCACGCCATCCCTACGGCCAGGTATGAACTCTTTACGCAAAGTGGACCCGCTATTGAATTTATTGAAGCGCACGGCGCGCCTATTGTGATCAAGGCGGACGGACTGGCCTCGGGAAAAGGCGTCATCGTCGCCCAGAGTGTCGAAGAAGCGAACAATGCCGTTCGCGATATATTGGATGCGAACCGTTTCGGCGATGCGGGAGCGCGTGTGGTGATCGAAGAGTATCTTGAGGGCGAAGAGTGCAGCTTTGTCGTCATGAGTGACGGCATCAATGTGCTGCCCATGGTACCGTGCCAGGACCACAAACGGCGCGATGAAGGCGACACCGGCGTCAATACCGGCGGAATGGGGGCCTACTCGCCTGTCGCTGCCGTCACGCCTGAACTGCATGCGCGCATTATGCACGAAATTATCATGCCGACCCTCACGGCGATGCGTGAAGCGGAAAAGATTCCCTATAAGGGATTTTTGTATGTCGGCATCATGATAACGCCCGACGGCGCACCCAAAGTGCTTGAATTCAATTGCCGTTTTGGTGATCCCGAAGCACAACCGACGATGATGCGCCTGCAATCCGATTTTGCACAGCATCTGCTAGCAGGTGTCCAAGGAAGGCTCGACAAAGAAGTCGCTCTATGGGACGATCGAACCGCGCTGGGCGTAGTGCTTGCCCCTGCTGAATATCCTGAAAAATTTCAAGGCGGTGCCGTCATTGAAGGGCTCGATGAGACAGACGATCCTGATCTCAAACTGTTTCATTCAGGGACACAACAGCGCGATGACGGGAGTGTCGTGACAACGGTAGGAAGAACTTTGACAGTGACCGCGCTAGCGGCCGACATGCATCAGGCAAGAAAAAAAGTTTATAGCAGAATTGAAAAAATAACATTCGATGCTATGTACTACCGCGCCGACATCGGCCATCGGGCATTATCCGCCGGGAGCCCGGCCTTTTAAGTTAAAACGCCAAAGGGGGAAAGCCCCTCTAAAGCGCCTTCTCCGCCGCGATCAGCGCACTCACGCCGTCATACATATCCTGCACCGCCTGCACCTCGGTGATGCCCAGGCGGCGGCGGTTGCTGATGTCATAGACGCCGCCTTCACTTTCGCTGTGCTCGCCGTGGATGCCGCGAATCTGCAGGTGGTACTTCTCCGTAATCGCCTTGAACGCATCCATATCCCGGGCCAGTTTCGGCAGCGCGATATGCACGCTCGCGCGCATCGCCGTTCCCAGGTTGGTCGGACAGCTGGTGATGTAGCCCAGATGCTCCGAGAAGGCAAACGGCACTTTCTCGCCGATGGCATTGATGGCGGTGACCAGACGCGTAAAGACCTCTTTGATATCGCCACCAGGCTGCATCGAGATGATGCGCATCTCATCCTCTTCATTCACCCAGACCAGGAAGGTCTTGTCATGGTTGTGATAGATCCCCCGCCCTTCGGGCCAGTCGCGGTTGAGTCCTGCAGCTTCCAGGAAACGATCCCCCTCTTTAAAGAGGAAATGGTCTTTGATGAGCTGCTCCTGCACACTTTTGCTCATGCCCAATAGCGGGTAATAGGTGCCCTCCAGAGCTCCGGTCATGGACTCCAAACCTTCAACCACGCTTGCTTCGACCTCGTTGCGCTGCGACTTGGAAATGGCGGGCCCCAACGGCAGTCCGGCGACGTTGCGCCCCACACGAATACGCGTAGAAAGGATAAACTCACCCTCCGGATCGGGGTTGGGAGCATTGAGATGATCGGGATTGAGATCACTTTGATGCTTTTGCTCTTTGCCAAACCCGTGATACGCCTCGATGATCGGGTCGAACAGCGGGGCGAAAAGCGTATAGGACTCCTCGTCACCCGCATAGACACCGATTCCGCTGTCGGGATTGACGACACCGGAATTGATCGCCTGCTCCAGGGTAAAACCGTTGGCGGTCTTTTTGTCTTTGAGTGCTTCGAACACCTCGGGGGTTAGAAAACGGCACAGCATAGAGGTGCAGTCGCTTGGGAATGTCGGGTAAGTCATGATTTCTCCTTAAAATGAAATTGGGCGCTCCGCAGGTAGTTTCCTAAGGTGCCCTTTGGCCACCGCGTGGCAAGATAGGCTTCAAACGTGTCAAACTCCGGTCGGTATAGCTGCTGGGACTCTATGAGCTCCAGGGCGCGATGCAGCTTCCAAAGATGACCGAGTTCGACGTCGACGACCGCTTCGCACTGGCGCAGCAGTAACGCATCGGTATCGGGCAGGGGTTCGGGACGATGGCTCATGGCTTGATCACCGTACCGACGCCTTCACTGGTAAAGATCTCCAGCAGCAGGGCGTGTTCGATCCGCCCGTCGATGATGTGTGCTTTTTTCACCCCGCCTTTAACGGCGTGCAGGCACGCTTCGACCTTGGGGATCATCCCGCCCGCGATCACTCCCGCCTTGCGCAGGGTCTCGATCTCCTGTTCGTTCAGCGTATGGGCAAACGCGCCATCCGCACGCTTGACACCCGGTGTATCGGTCATAAAAATGATCTTTCGCGCCCCCAGTGATGCAGCGATATACCCCGCGGCGGTATCGGCATTGATATTGAACCCCGGGTGGTCACCCGAACCGGCACTTCCGATCGGTGCAATGACGGGAATAAACCGTTCAGCGATCAGGTTGCGGATCACGCTTTCGTCAATGGCGGTAATCTTTCCCACAAAGCCGTACTTCTCAAAATCGACCGGCTCGGCATGGATCATGCCCGCATCTTTGCCGCTGACCCCGATCGCCTTGGCGCCGTGCAGGTTCAACAGTGCCGTGATCTCCTTGTTGATCGAGCCCGAAAGTACCATTTCGACCACTTCCATTACCTGCGCATCCGTCACCCGCAGTCCGTCGACGAAATGTGATCCGATCTGCAGCCGATCAAGCATCTCACCGATCGCATTCCCCCCGCCGTGCACGATCACCGGCTTGATGCCGACAAGGTACATCAAGATGATATCGCGGGCGAATTTCTCCTTGAGCACGGGCGAGGTCTGCGCCGAACCGCCATACTTGATGACAAAAATTTCATCTTTATATTTCAAAATATAGGGCAGTGCATCCAGCAGTACCCCGACCTGTTCGATCTTTGCTTTCATTTTTTTCCTTACACGCCAAAGGAGCGAAGCCCCTTTGGCTACGTTAACACTGGGTTTGCTTCGGCAGCAGGCCCACGCGCCCTTGGCGCTTTTGATTATCCTTACACGTCAAAGGAGCGAAGCCCCTTTGACTGCGCTAACGCTGAGTTCTCCAACGACGCGTCATTTAGTGCCTCACTTGCACTGCCCTTTAGCGCTTGTCGGCGGAGAGCCCGCGCGCCCTTGGCGCTTTTGGTTATCCTTACACGTCAAAGGAGCGAAGCCCCTTTGACTGCACTAACGCCATTCACGTATTAGTTGACGCCCAGCTCTATCAGCTGCACGCCGAATCGTGCGGCCATGCCTGCGAGTGTCGTGTCTTCACACAGCGAACCGCAGGTCATTGTCGCAATACTGAGACCGTACGCCATGGCGTTGATGAGCAGCGAACGCTCCTGCCGTGAGAGCGGACTGTTTTCGGGTTTGACGTAAAACAGCACGCCCGGCCTGTCCTCGGAGACCCGATACGCTTCATCAATACTGCAAAACGTCTGAACAGGACCATAGGGCAGCGTCGTGCTCTGCACTCTGCTCCCCTCTGCGTCCGGCCGAACAACACTGACGACATGAAACCGCTCAAACACTTTCGCCGCCGCATCGACTATGGCCTGCTCTTGCATTTTGGCACACTGTTCACAATAAACGATCGCATCATTTCGCATAGTATTTTCCGCTTGTCTGTGGGTTGATGAAATTTTACGGGGATAAAATGTAACCTTTGTGAAATCAAGCCGTTTCGCACCGTTTTTTAAGTGCTTCGAGCTCTTTGAGCCTGCCGACAACCACCAGGGTATCTCCCGCATCGAGCTTGTGGTCGACCCCTTTGCTCAGATAGATAAGCTCCTCTCCGAGCTCTTTGTCGATAATGGCGATCACCACCACCCCCTTGGAGCGAAAGTCGATCTCACCGACCCGCTTGCCGTCAAAACAGCTGGCCGGCTCAATGACAATCTCGGCGATTTTCAGGTCGTTTCGATCGTAAATGATCGTATTGAGCGCTTCGCGCACGGCGGGGCGTGTGAGCGCGTTGACCATCTGCTCGACCGACGCGTCATAGATATTGATCACGGTATCTGCCCCGGCGAAACGGAGCTTGCGGGTATTCTCCTCGGAGTTGCTGAGCGCGACGATGGTGGCGTCATGATAAAGCTCGCGCAGGCTCAGTACCAAAAAGAGATTGTTGGCCGTATGGTCCATGGCACAGTAGAGCAGGTGGCGGCCGGGGTCGATGCCGAGTGCGCGGATGGAGTCGTTGTGCTTGGGATTGAACCGGCGTACATCCGTCACGCCGTCGTCCATGGCATCTGTGTGGTTTTGCTCAAGCATCGTCGCCACCCGGATACCGAAACCGTCATGTTTGAGCCTGGAATACATGGCGCGGCCGAATTTGCCGTAGCCAAAAAGAACAATCGCCTGTTTTCGCTCCATCATCACTGCGCCTTTCGTTTGAAATGGTCCACCGCGCTGCTGTGTCCCAGCACGATCAGCTTGTCCGAAGCCTCCAGCGGCCAGTCGTCATCGGGGTTGAAGTGAAATACCGAACCCTGTTCATCGTTGCGTACCACTCCCAGCAGCACCAGCCGGTGCATCGCCGTACGCAGCTCCCACAGCTCTTTGCCCACAAGGCGCATGCCGACCGCCACCTCGTCGATCCGCTCATCCTCGCGGCGCAGCACAATGGAACGGACTGCCTCGAACGCGACCGGTTCGCCGGCGTAAACCGCCCCCATCATCGCCGCGAGCTCCTCAGGGAGAATCACCTCATCGACCCCGGCATAACGCAGTTTATCGGCGATCTCGCGGTCGCTCACGCGCGCGGTGACGCGAATGGCGGTGTTAAGGCTCTTGACATTGATGGCAATAAAGGCGTTTTGTTCATCATCGGAGGTGAGACAGAGTACCTCGCGGATACGCTCTTGCACCCCAATGCGCTCAAACACCTCACTGCGCGTCGCATCGGCGCAGATGCTGCGGTACCCCATGGCGTGTGCGCGCTGTGCCGCCGCCTCATCGGCATCGATCACGATCAGCTCGCTGCGCTCCTGCTCCAGCCCTGCCGCCACCTTGCGGCCCATGATGCCGAATCCGCACACCACGATGATCTCGCTTTTTTTGCCGACCTCCTGCATCACGCGGTCCTCGCGCAGTTCGCTCAGCCGCTCGCCGAACGAGGAGACGATGATGGAGGTCAAAAACGAGATCAAGCCGATCCCGGTCATGATGATCAGCATCGACACCACCCTTCCTTCGGGCGTGACCGGCGAGATATCGCCGTACCCTACGGTCGAGATGGTGATCAGTGCCCAGTAAAAGGCGTCGAACAGCGTATGGATGTTGGGGTTGTCGTTATCACCCTCGAAGACGTAGAGCATGATCCCGGCAATAAAGACGAAAAAAGCCGTCAGCGTCAACAGGGTGACGAGCTCGAATTTTTTGGATTTCAGAATGAAGAGGAAACTGCTGAGACTCCGGGCGTATCGCAGCATCTTGAACGCCCGGAAAAGCACCAGTATCCGCAGCACCCGGATCTGCCGGTAACTTGGCAAAATGGCGATCAGGTCAATGATGGCCGAGGGGGTCGTCACGTAGCTCCATTTGTCCTTGAGCACCACGCCGAACAGACGCGGCAGGGAGAGCGGCTGCGAGAGAAACTGCGCCTCTTCGTACAGACGGATCACCATCTTGTGCACGTCACTGTAGACCCACATACGCAGCAGGTATTCCGAGATGAAGATGGAGGTAACAAAATAAAGATCGAAATCATCGAGCCACTGCGGTACCGGCTCTTTCACCTCAATGACGAGGATAAAGACGCTCGAGAGGATGATAAAGATCATGAAAAAATCGAACCAGCGCTTATAAGGATAGCGGTCGTTCTCCAGCAGGTCGTAAAAAAAACCCTTGATGCGCCCATAGCGTCTGGAACCGCTTATAAAATAGGCAAACCGGACTAACAGGCGTGTTATCATTGTTTACGAACTCCTTAAAATTGCGAGTAGCCTATATGAAAAAAATGTAATCACTGTGAAACGGGAAGACGAAACTCAAAACAGGCCCCTTCGCCATCGTTATGTGCCGTAATGGTGCCGCGCATCTTCTGCGTGATGATCAGATGCGTCATATACAGGCCAATGCCGGTGCCCTCAATCTTAGTACTCACATGCGGCTCGAAAAGAGTCGGCAGAACCACCGGATCGATCCCGCCGCCGTTGTCGCAAAAGCGCAGTAGATAGCCTGTCCCCTCTTCACTCAGCGTGATGCGGATTCGGCGTGTATCCCCGCCATGTTCCACCAGTGCTTCGCGCGCGTTGTTGAAGAGGTTCAGCATCGCCTGCGCGAACTCTCCCTCCACTCCCTCGCAGCGCGCCTCGCGCTGCGGCAGGTTCAGTTGCACGTCGATATGGTGATAGGTGAGCGCCCCGCGCACGATATTGTAGGCCTGTTCGATCGGCGCGCGCAGATCGAACACCGTGTCGGTACGCTGCGGCGAGAAGAACCGCCTGAAATCGTCGATGGTCTGCGACATGAACTTGATCTGGGCATTCCCCTGAGTCAGGCGCTCTTGCAAATAGGCGTCATCGAGCTCTCCAAACGCCTGCGCGGACTCCAGATTCATAAAGATGCCGCCAAGCTGCGCGAGCGGCTGGCGCCACTGATGCGCGATGTAGCTCACCATCTCCCCCATCGACGCCAGACGCGACTGCTGCAGCAGCAGGTACTCCTGCTCCTGCCGCAGCCGCGCCTCTTCGCGCACTTCGCGCCGCAGCTCCTCCTTGACCGCTTCATGCTCGGAGACGTCGCGGCCGATCAGCTTGAGGTAGCGGCTGTTGATATTGACCGACTGGGTGCCGGAAAATTCGTAACGGCGTTCACCGATGATGCAGGAAAACCCCTCCAGCACGCCCTCCGCTTCGAACCGTATGTGGATTTGCTCCCAGGCATCGCCAAACAGCCTGGAGGGGTGACGCTCCAGCATCGCGGCGCCGAAGGTATCGAGTGAACGGCGGTTCATCCAGTGCACTGTCTGCTGCTCGGGCATGTCGAAAATCTCGATGATCGCTTCGGGCAGCAGGTCCATGATCTCGCGCGCATGGCGCAGTTTGATCTGCAGCATCCGCGCGACATTGCCCTTGACGTGCGTGAAAATATCGCGATCGGTCAGCAGCGCGTAGGCCCGCCCCTCCTGCGTCACCACCACGCGGCGGATATGGCGCTGTTTCATCAGCGCGATCACCTCCGTCACGCTTGCCTGTGCATCGACCGTAATGACCGGTGAAGACATCCGGTCCCCGATACGCTCCTCGAGCCTGCCGTGCCGAAACCCCTCGTCGAGGAGATCCTGCTCGGTCAAAATGCCAACGACTCGGTGTGCCTCTGTGACGACGACCGATCCGATCCGCCGCTGCCGCATCAGGTGCAGCGCATCGGCCGTAAACGCTTCGGGCGGAAGGGTGCCCAGCTGCGGATTCGGTCCCAGCAGGTCCGCCACGCGCAGGTCGACTTTGTAGACATCCTCTTCGAGAAAATCGAACAGGTCCTCTTGTAGCACGACTCCGGCAAACCGCCCGCGCGCGTCGACGAGCACCAGCCGCCGGATGCTGTTGGTCACAATGAGGTCGAACGCCGCCTCCACCGGACGGTCTTTCATGGCCGAGATCACCGGGCGGCTGGCGAATTCCAGCGCCCCGCGCTCATGTTCCGCGCCCTCGTCCAGCGCGCCGAGAATCCGCCCCTCGGTGATGACGCCAACCGGAAAATCGTCCTCCAGCAGCACCGCACAGCCGTGGCGGTTTTGCAGCATGAGCGCCATCGCCTCGCGCAGTGTCGCCCCCGCATCCAGCGCAAAGCCGTCGCAATGTGCAATCCCGATCAGGGCGCTCATGTTTTACTCCTTATAGTACGCCAAAGGAGCAAAGCCCCTCTGGCTGCGCTAACGCTGTGTTCTCCTCGGCGGAGGGCGCCCTGAAAGAAGTGCCCTTGGGGTGCCCACGCGCCCTTGGCGCTTTTGATTGACTTTACACGCCAAAGGAGCAAAGCCCCTCTGGCTACGTTAACACTGGGTTTGCTTCGGCAGCAGGCCCGCGCGCCCTTGGCGCTTTTAAATACTTTCATTATGCGGTTCCCAGTCGGTAGCCGATGCCGCTGACGCTTTGGATGATGCCCGGATAGGTTTTTTTGCGCAGGTTTTTGATCTGCGCGCGTACGGCGTCGCGCGTCATCGGCGCTTCGGGCCAGATCTCGTACTGAATCACCTCATAGGTCAGCGTACGTGCAGGGTGGGCAAGGAAAAACTCCAGCAACTCCATCTCCTTGCGCCGCAGCAGCACCTCCGTACCACCATTGAGCAGGCATTTTCGCTCCTGATCGTACCGAAACCCCTCTCCGAGCTCTACGAGTTTTGGAAAACGCGTCTGCAGCTCCTGCGCGGCTTTTTGAAGCGCTTCGAGCAGCTCTTCGCCGGTGACGGGTTTGACCAGGTAGCGCGTCAGCTCCAGCTCCACCGCCTTGAGCAAAAAAGGGCGGTCGGTGTAGGCGGTCATCATGATGATGCGGATGTCACCATCTTCGCCGCGAATCCGCTCCGCCAGGCTCAGCCCGTCCATCCCCGGCAGGTTCAGATCGAGCAGCGCAATGTCGAACGTCTCCGTTTTCAGTGCCTGAAGCGCCGCCTCCGCGCTGTCCAAAGCCTGCATATCGGTAAAAAAGCGCCCCAGAAACTCGCCGAGCTCCTCGCGTACCGCCGTTTCGTCCTCGACATAAAGCAGCCGAAACGGCGACAGCAGTGCCCGCACCTCTTTCATCATGCCAGCTCGATCTCCGGGTAGTCGCTCGACCGCGTTCCCGGCAGCGCTGCGTTCCCCGCCCCTTTGACCGTATAGACAAAAGAAATCTTCGACGTCTGCGTCTGATTGGCGAAAGCATGGTGCAGGGTACGGCAGTGAAACAGCACGACATCGCCTTTTTGAAGGTCGAAATGCACTTTTTTCGCGATCAACGCGTCGTTTTCGGGCAGCCCGGTCATAAAGCAGGTCTTGGCGTCGAACTGTTCGGGCGTGAAATCGAGCCGGTGGCTGCCGGGGATGAACTCCAGCACCCCGTTGTCCATCGTCTCGTCACCCAGCGCCAGCCAGACGCTGACAAGGTTGTCGTTCTCGAAATGCCAATAGCGGCGGTCCTGATGCCAACAGGTCTCGGTACTTCTCGAGGGCATCTTGGTCATGATGGAGTTGTGGTGCGCCAATGTGAGCACCGGGGTGTCATGCAGCACCTGCGCGAGCATGGGCCGTATTTCAGGGTCGGTCATCCAGTCGCGGAACGCCGCCCTGCGGTCGTACACCTGCCGCAGCCGCCGAAGGGTCAGGTTGTCCGTATCGACATACTCCCCTTCCGTCTCAATGGGAGCTTCGCGTTTCTCTATCTCCGCTTTGGCGGCTTCGAGGATCGTATCGCAGCGTTCCGGCGGCGCGAAACCGTGCAGCAGAATGAACCCGTCACGTTCGAACTGTTCACACTCTTGTGCCGTTAATCTCATCTTCATTCCTTCACGGAGATTATAGCACCGTGACGATGAGTTTCGCTATAATATTTCCTTAACGAGGAAACCGATGAAAAACAGCATTGCGGATTTGATTCAGGAACATTATATTTCTATCCCGAGGGATACTGCTTGCAAAACGCTTATCGATACCCTGCGGCATGCGCACGCCTCCCAGGCGCTGGTCGTCGATGAGGGCGCCGTTGTCGGGGTGGTGACTACGCAGGATATTCTGGCACGCTATCTGCAGTCGCACGACTGCATGGAGGGTCGGATTGACCGCCTGCTCACGTCGGCGCCGCTGCTGATTCCCCATACCACCGACCTCTCAACCGCCTATGCGCTCTTTCGGCAGTACGATGTGCGCCATATCGTCGTCACCGACGACGAAGAGAAGCCGCTGGGACTGATCGATGAACAGGGCTTACTGACGCACCTGCCCAGTGAAGTGCTGCTGCAGACCCGCAGCGTCGCCTCGCTGATGCAGCGCCGTCCGCTCACCCTCGAAGAGCGAATGAACATCCATGATGCATTTGCCGCCATCTATGCCCACGGCGGCGACGCGGCCGTCATCCTATCTAACGGCGAGCCCGTTGGCATCCTCACCGAATTCGACCTGCTCGACGAGATTGGGCGCAAGGTCCCGAAGCACCAACCGGTCGGCAGCGTCATGAGCACACCTTTGATCGGCATCGAGCCTTCCGTCTGCATTCAGGATGCCGCCGGGCAGATGCGCGAACACCGCGTCCGTCACCTTGCGGTACTTGAGCACGGCACGTTGATCGGCCTGCTCAGCGAAAACGACCTGCTCCGCTTCGCGGCCTCGCCGCAGGCGGCGCTGGTGCACGACACCATCGAACACACCCCCCACCTGCTTCGGCTCCACAAAAGCGGGGTGGACGAAGGCGTGCTCATCGAGCATGTGCTCAACCGCACGCCCGGGATTATCTTTGTGCTCGATCCCGACACCGACCGCATCCGCTACATCAACCCCGGCGTCGAGGCTGTGCTGGGCCTCACGCCCGACGAGATCCGCAGCACCGAGGGTGCGGTGAAGCAGATGGTGCATCCCGAAGACCGGCAGCGCTTCGCCGATGCCCTGGCGGCGCTTCGGAAGGCCGAGGAGAGCACCACGGTCGATTTTCGTATTTTTGACAGCCGCGGTAGAACGCATCAGTTTCGCTGCACCCTCGGACGTTACAGCCATAACGGAAGCAACCACAGCATCGTCGGTATCGCCTCTGACATTACGCAGCTGATACAAAGTATTTCCGACACCCGTATCGCCCAAAAGCAGTTACAACACCTCTTCGAACAGATGCCCGATATCTATTATCGTACTGACATCGAAGGAAATATCATCCTTGCCGGCGGTGCAACACCTGACATTTTGGGCTATACCCAAAACGAAGTAATCGGGCATAACGCCAAAGAGTTTTATATGAATGCCGAAGAGCGCGATGCATTTTTACAACAACTGCAGCAGCATCCGGAAGGCTACAGGACGCGCACCCAGACGCGTCACAAGCAGGGGCATCCGGTCTGGGTAGAAACCCATGCGCACATCTGGCGTCATCCTGACGGCACTGCGGGAGGCGTAGAAGGTATCATCCGAAATATCGATGCACAGAAACGGCTCGAAGAGGATTTGCAAAACCGCGAAGCCCGTTACCGCACCCTCTTCGAACACTCCCCCGCCGGCATCGTCTATGCCGACCGAAACGGCATCATTCTCGACTGCAACGACGCGGCGCTCGACGTCTTCGGTGCGACGCGCGATCAGCTCTGCGGATTTGACCTGCTGCACGGGCTCAAAGACCCCACACTGCTGCACGCCGTCAAGACCGTACTGCAAAAAGGGGAATCCGGGTATGAGGGGTATTATCGCTCCGTCGCTTCGAACAAACTGAGCTACCTGCATGTTACCATGCAGGGCCTGTTTTCTCCGGAGGGAAAGACCATCGGTTTTATGGGACTGCTGTTTGACCGCCTGGAAGAGAAACAGGCTTCTGAAACCAGCGAGCAGTTTCTCAAAATCGCGCCGGTCATCATTGTCGCACTCGACCGTGACGGCAACATCACGAAGATCAACGACAAGGGCACGGAGTTGCTCCACCAGACCGCAGAGGAGTTGATCGGTAAAAGCTGGTTCGATGTGGCAATTCCACCGAGCGAGCGTGAAACGGTACGCAGGGTCTTCGAGACCATCATGCATGGCAAAGCCGACTATCCCGAGTATTTCGAAAACACTATTCAGACGCCAGACGGTGAGAGGCTGATCGCCTGGCACAACCTGTTGCTGCGTGACGACAAAGGTGAGCCCGAAGGCACCCTCTCTGCCGGTGAGGATGTCTCACTAAAACGCTTGGAAGAAGAGCGTCTGCGGTTGCTCGGCGCAATGTTTGACCGAATCGATGAAGGTGTCATGATCTGCGACAACCTCACACGCATCATCGATGTCAATCCGGCTTTCAGCACGATAACGGGATACAACAGAAACGAAATCATAGGAAAAAAACCCTCTGCACTCGCATCGGGAATTCATGACACCCTTTTTTACACCCAGATGTGGGCACAAATAGAGCAAACGGGTTCGTGGCAAGGAGAGATCACAAACCGCAACAAAGAGGGAGAAAGCTATCCAGAATGGCTCTCCATCACTGCACTGCGTGACGAGTATGGCGACATCACGCACTACATCGGGCTCTTTTCCGATATTTCGCAGCTCAAACGCTCCGAAGTAAAGATGCGCTATCTCGCCTTGCATGATGTGCTCACGGGACTGCCCAACCGCCATCTGCTGCAAGAGCGCATCGAACAGACCATACTGCATGCCAAGCGCGAAAAGCAGCAGGCCGCCGTGCTCTTTATCGACCTCGATGACTTCAAACATATCAACGACCTCTACGGGCACGATGTCGGCGACCGCATCTTGAAAGAGACAGCGAGGCGGCTGCAGCGTACGCTGCGAGAAGAAGACACGCTTGCACGGTTCGGCGGCGATGAATTCATCGCGCTAATCTCTGCCATTGCTTCTGCAAAAGACACTGTTTTTATTGCAGATAAAATCATCTCTGCTCTGCGTGAGCCTTTTGAACTTGACAACACCCTCCATTATCTCGGAGCCAGTATCGGTATCTCTATTTATCCAGACGATGCCAGGGAGGCTACTACGCTGATCAGCGGTGCGGACACCGCAATGTACCGCGCAAAAAATGCCGGCAAAAACCGCTATGCCTTTTACACCAAATCACTCAGTGAACACCTCAAACACCGGGTTGAAATGGATAGAGCGCTCAAAGAAGCGATTGACAAAGAACAGTTCATTGTCCATTTCCAGCCGCAGGTGCATGCCAAAGAGGGAAACATCGACGGACTGGAAGCGCTGGTGCGCTGGCGGCGCGATGACGGCTCACTGGTGCCGCCGATGGCATTCATTCCGCTGCTCGAGGCCAGCCAC
>JANTHE010000009.1 GCA_024762585.1 Sulfuricurvum sp.
TGACTGCGTGCAGTGTATTCTGCCGCCCGTTCGATCGCGGGCTTCGAGAATGGTTATGGCAAAGCGCTTTTGAAGCAGATAGGACATTAGAAGCCCGCTCAGTCCGGCGCCCACAATGATGATCTTTGGTTTCATGTGCGCTATTGTATTTCGTTCGGTGACACAGGCAGCTTATACGATTGAAAAGCAGCTCCAATGGAGGAAGCCTTTAAGTCTGTACACTTTATACTTGTATAAACATTCAGGTTTAATACCTGATCTTTAGTCCAATACAGAAGGAACAATCATGCAAATGGTCGATATGAGCTCCCCGGAGTTCCTTGCCGAATTCGAAAAGACAAAAAAATTCACTGACAAGGTCAATAATCAGTTCGGGTGGGTTTATAACCCGAATCATGATGTAAATGAAGGGGTTATTATGGGGCTTGCGCGCCACAAGATTCTTTATGGCAAACGCTTTTGTCCCTGCTTTATGGTTGTCGAAGATGAAAATGGCAAGCATAAGAGTGCCGATGATCGTATCTGCCCCTGCAAGCCCGCTATTGAGCTTGAAGTTCCCGATGAGGGCAAGTGCCACTGCGGAATTTTCTGTAGCCCCGAATACGCAGCTTCTCACGATCAATAATTTGCACCTTCCATAAGGAAGTGTGCCATCTTTTCTTCACAAAAAAACAAAACAGGCTATCATACGAAAAACAATCAAGAAGCCTCCATGACCCCTGCTGACAAATATACCGTACTCAAAGACCGCTTTGGGTTCAACGCGTTCCGTCCCTTGCAAGAAGAGGCGGTCGATGCGGTGCTGGACGGACGTGACCTGCTGATGATCCTGCCCACCGGTGGGGGGAAGTCGCTTTCGTACCAGCTCCCTGCCTTGCTGATGGAGGGTGTTACCGTCGTTATCTCCCCGCTGCTGGCATTGATGCATGACCAGGTGCAGAGCCTTAAAGCACAGGGAATGCGTGCGGAGATGCTCTCATCCATGCAGACGCAGGAACAAGGCAGCGACATCATCCGTCGGCTCTACGCGAACGAGATCGACTTTCTCTACCTCTCGCCCGAACGCCTCAATACCGACGGGATGCGCCAGATACTATCAAACATCCGGCTCAATTATTTCGTCATCGACGAAGCACACTGCATCAGCGAATGGGGCCATGAGTTTCGTGCCGACTACCGCGCGCTTTCGCAGTTGCGTGACTTCTTTCCGGGCATAGGCATCGCTGCGTTTACCGCGACCGCGACGGCGCATGTGCGTGACGATATCCTGCGGCTGCTTCGGCTGCGGGATCCGGTGGTGCTGCAAGGGAAAATCTATCGCGATAACCTCCAGATTACCGTACGTCACCGCATCAAGGATGGTTACGACCAGCTGCGCGACTTTTTGAATGATCACCAAGAAGAGAGCGGCATCGTCTATGCCTTTTCGCGCAAGAGCGTGGAAAATGTGGCGAACTACCTACGGCAAAAAGGGTACGCCGCTGCGGCCTATCATGCCGGGATGAGTTCCCAACAGCGCAACGGCGTCTTTCATGATTTTGTGCACGATGAGGTCAGGATCATCGTGGCGACCATCGCGTTTGGGATGGGGATCGACAAGAGCAATATCCGCTTCGTCTTTCATATGAGCCTGCCCAAGACCGTCGAGAACTATTATCAGGAGATCGGCCGGGCGGGGCGCGACGGTGACCACGCGGATGTCGTCATGCTCTTTGGGGCGCAGGACCTGATCCAGCAGAAACGGTTCGTCGAGATGAACGAGGACGAAACCTACAAGGCGCACCTGATGCAAAAACTCGGTGCCGTACACCGATACGCCGCAAGCGAAAGCTGCCGCCACCAGCAGCTTGCCGCTTATTTCGGCGATGCCATCGAGCCCTGCGGGACCCATTGCGACAACTGCCTCGAGCCCGAGTACGAACGGCGCGACATTACGACCGAAGCGCAGATGCTGCTCTCGACGGTCTATCGTACCGGCCAGCGTTTCGGAAAGAGCTACCTCGTCGATGTACTGCGCGGTTCGCGCGAGCAGAAGATTCTCGCCAATGGTCACGACACTCTCTCCGTCTACGGCGTGGGCGAGGCAATGAGTAAAAAGCAGTGGCTCGTCATCATCGACCGGCTGCTGGAGCTTGGCGCCGTCGACGTCAACGAGCACCACGGGCTCTTTCTCACCGAAACGGGGCTAAAGGTGCTCAAGGGGCAGGAGACGGTACTTATCCGCGCCGAGCGCCTCAATGTCAAGGCCAAGACGGTCAAGAAATCCGCACCCGAAACGTTCGATTTCGATACGGAGCTCTTCGAGACCCTGCGTGCTCTGCGCCTCGAGATTGCACAGGAACATGGCGTTCCGCCCTATGTCGTCTTTGGAGACAAGACACTCAAGGAGATGGCGGCACGCAAACCGCAGACGAAAGAGGAAATGCTGGAAGTCAATGGGGTAGGTGAGGTGAAATACGAGCGCTACGGTGAGCAGTTTTTGGTACTGCTTCGTGAGCGTTGATTACGAGACTTTTTGCAGCTCTTTACGCAAAAAAGCGTTAATCAGCGTCTGGTAGGGTACTTTTTCTTCACTGGCTTTTTTCTTGAAATACAAGATGATGTCGTCATCGAGTCGAAGGGTGGTCGGAATCTTTTTGGGTTTGTAGAAACGCCCCCGTATTCCGTCGCTGAAGTCGTACTCGTCTTGCATTTCATACTCGTCAAATTTGGCTCTGTCGTCAATGCTGCTCATAAAAATCCTTCTCTTTTTTGCTTGCTTTTCTGGCGCTGATGATTCGGATAATCTCTTCGCCGCTTTCGTCAAAAAAAATATTGGCAACAACCAGTATTTTCCCACCGTCGGTAGAACCTATCGTGATCCAGCGCTCTTCGAAGTAACTGAATCGATGGTCGAGTTTTGAAATATGCAAAGGATCGCCAAACACTGCCTTGGCTTCTTCAAAGCTCACATGATGCTTTTGAATGTTTGTACTGTTTTTCTTTTCATCCCATTCAACCTTCAAATGCATTTCGCCTTTTTTGAACTGTCTTTTCTATTTTAACAGTTTGTATTTACATTGTCAATACTATTTTGGGCGTCAGCAGTTTCCCGACAGTATCGTTCCCAAAACTGCAGCATTCATTCTGGCCGCAATGCAGCAGCGTATAGGCACATACGAGGCTATCGAGAAAATCTTCTTCGGCCTTTAATTCCTTGCCCTTGAGCGGTTCAATCGGCTTTTTCATTTCGTTTGGAATGGTTATGACGTCAAACATTGCCGTTTGCAGTTGTTTGAGTGCGGGGATGCGTTCGGCTTTGGGCACGGAGGCCTTGTAGCGCAGCACTTGGCCGCCGTTGAAAAGGGAGAGAATCGTGGCATGAGGGTAGACCTCGTATAGATTGTCCCTGTCGAACCCGAAACCGGCGTCTTGAAGTTGCGCATAGAGTTCAAACCCGGCATAACGCTCAAAACGTTTCTCAAACAGGGTCCGGTTGGCGGCGTGCACGCCCAGCCCGTACCGGGCAAATTTCTTGAGAAATTCCCTTTCGTTCGGACGGTGGCCGGTGGCGTTTGGGATGATCAGCGGGGCGTCGACGCCGACGACGGCGTCGGGATTGGCCGAGACTAGCTGCATGATCTCCTCCACGCCGTGACAGTATCGATAGGCAACGAGATGAGACTTGTCGTCGATGATGGCTGCGCCGCTCGGATTCTCCAAAGACCAGGCAAGGTCGATGCCAATATAAAACGCTCGTGAGGCTATCGGCACAGCAGCGTTTCCATGCCCGCTACGAATTTCGGCTTGCCTCCGTGGGCGGGGTGGCGTACTTTGGTATGGGCAATCTCCAGTCTTGTCAATGCGGCTTCTGCGCTGTTGCCGACGGCAATGACGGTGCTGACGGAAGGAAACAGAGTGAGGAGTTGTCTGAGATAGGGTGCGCCCGCTTCGATCTCTTTTGCCGTGGGCTTGCGGTTTGAATCAGGTCTGTCCGGTTGATGCGGATGGAAGCAGTAGGCGTTCCAGCACAGTGCGGGCGTATCGAACCGCTGCAGCGTCTCCCAGACAATGGCGGCGCTCTGCTCACGAGTGAGGGGCGGTTTGGCGATACGGTAGCCGTTGTACGCACCGAAGAGCCTGCCCTCCAGTACCCCTTCGGCGATGAGTGCCTGTGAAGAGAAGGGGACCCCGGTCAGTCGGCAGCCGTTGTAGCCCGGCGCTTCGCCGATGAGCGCCAGCGTCGGCTGCAAACCACGCAGTTGCTGCAGGTAGCACTGCAGGTTGTGGCGCTGAGTGTTGATACGTTTGGCCCGGTAGAAGTTGAAACTGTTATTACCAGTTTGTTCTGTTTGAAGTGCTTTGCAAAAGCGCAGAATGTCAGTGTCGATCTTCATGCGAGCGTACAAATGCCGCAACCTCGTCGGCGTTGCCTTTGAAGACGACCGGAAGCGGGCTTTTTTTGATCTGGTAATCGTACATGGGGTCGTAATAGTCGCGCAGCAGCATGCGAATCCACGGTTTGTGCTGCCCGGTCTCTCCCCGGCTTAGCTGGGTGGCGAATGCGGAGGCGAAGAGCTGTTTGATCCGGCGGTAGCGTTCGTCGCCCAAACGCTTTTTGACCCGGTCGATGCCCGCGTTGGCGTCTTCGAACCACTGCCGCTCTCCCGCTTCTCCGAACATGTGGCGGTACTCCTGCAGGGCATGGGTGACGTATTCGTCAAAGGTGATTTCGACCCGTTTGTCCAGCGGTTCATTTAAAATAATGAGTTCACCCTGCATAAAGTTCTGATAGATAGGTTTGGGAATGTAGACTCGCCCGACATTGTGGCTTTCGTGTTCGATTACCAGATGGTTGAAGTTCCCGGCTTCATGCCGGATAAGCGCGTAGGCCAGCCGGTCTTCGAAATCGATCTGAGACGGCTGCGGGGTGATATGGCGGCCAAAAGACGATCCGCGGTGATTGGCGATGGCTTCGAGGTCGATGGCGTTGCGCAGGCGGTGAATGAGCAGGGTCTTTCCCGTCCCGGTGCGCCCGCCGATGATGAAAGTCTCCGCTTCGGCGCTGATGCGTTCGCTCTCAATTATCAGGAAATTGCGAAACGCTTTGTAGCCTCCTTGAAGACGGGGGATGGTAACGCCCTCATCCTGCAGCCACGCCTGCGCGATCTGCGAGCGTTGCCCGCCGCGGAAGCAGTAAAGATAGGCGTCGGGATGTTCACGCACATAGGCGGCCCATGCCTCCGCGCGCTCCTGCTTATGCGGACCGACCAGTTCACGGCCCAGTTTCACTGCCGAGGCGTTTCCGGCCTCTTTGTAACGGATACCGATACGGTGACGCTCCTCGTCGTTTAACAGAGGAAGGTTCACTGCCGTGGGAAATGCACCCTTTTCAAACTCTACGGGAGCGCGCACATCGATCAACGGGCGGTTTTCCAATACAATTTGCCGGAAATTGTCTGTCAGCGGCAGGTTGCGTGTTTTGATGGCTTCGAGTTCGTCGGCGGTGGCCAGAGCGTCTATGTCGCTGCTCACCCTCAGACGACCTCGATAAGATGCTCGCCGCGCTGCTCGGTAGTCTCGCCGATGCTCTGAAGCTCCAGCCCGGCGTCACGCGCGATGGAGAGGAAATCACCGATCGCGTCTTTGCGGACGGCACACAGTAGACCGCCCGAGGTCTGGGCGTCGCAGAGGATGTCTTGCTGTTCGGGCGTCATCGGGCCGATCTTGCGGCCGTAGCTCTCGAAATTGCGGCGGGTGCCGCCGGGGACGCATTCCATGGCCAGGTATTCGCGCACCCTGGGCAGGAGCGGCACGTCCTCGAAACGTATGAGCGCACCGATACCGCTGCCTTCGCAGATCTCGGCGAGGTGACCCAGCAGGCCGAAACCGGTGACGTCGGTGATGGCGGTGACGCCTTCGAGTTTCGAGATCTCGGCGCCGACCTTGTTGAGCGTTGTCATCGCCTCTACGGCGGGGTCGATGTCGCCGGGGGCGATCTTGCCCTGTTTTTGCGCGGTGGTGAGGATTCCGATGCCCAGCGGCTTGGTCAAAAAGAGTTCGCACTCCGTTTCGGCGGTATCGTTGCGGCGCAGATGCGCGTTGTCGACAATGCCGGTGACCGCCAGCCCGAAGATGGGTTCGGGGCTGTCGATGCTGTGGCCGCCCGCGAGCGGAATGCCCGCGTCTTCGCAGACGGAGCGGCCGCCCTCGATGACCTCGCGCGCGACCTCATCGCTGAGCTTCTTGATGGGCCAGCCAAAGATGGAGATCGCCATCAGCGGCCGTCCGCCCATGGCGTAGATGTCGCTGATGGCGTTGGTCGCGGCGATGCGCCCGAAGGTGAAGGGGTCGTCGACGATCGGCATGAAAAAGTCGGTCGTCGAGAGCACCGAGGTACCGTTGCCGAGATCGAACGCCGCCGCGTCGTCCTTGCTGGCGTTGCCGACTAGCAGCTCGGGGTACTCGATGGTCTCACGCGCTGTTTTAAGGATGTTATCGAGCTGTTTGGGCGAAATCTTGCAGCCGCAGCCCGCGCCGTGGCTATACTGGGTCAGTCTCACATTTTCCATATCTTCTGTCCGTTCGTGTTTGATTTCGAATTATAGCGCATCGAGATGGTATGATATGACAAAAGAAATAGAGGAGGGCATTATGAAAGAGGTCGATATCACTATACCGCACTGCCGGACGCTGCTGCTGCGCCATGTCGTGCTTGATTACAACGGTACCGTCGCCAAAGACGGCGTGCTGAAAGAGGAAGTTAAAGCGTTGCTGCCGCAGCTGTGCGAACGGTTCAAGGTCCATATCATCACCTCCGATACCTTCGGAAGTGTGCAGGAGCAGATGCAGGGGTTCGATGTGACGGTGAAGGTGTTAAAAAGCGATGCGCACACGATGGAGAAGGCGCACTATCTCGACAGCCTCATCCCCCGTTTCTGCATCGCCGTCGGCAACGGCAACAACGACGTGCAGATGCTCGAGGACGCCTCTTTGGGCATCGCGGTGATCGGCGACGAGGGGTGTTCGACCAAGACGCTGATGGCCGGCGACATTGTCTGCAAGAGCATCGAAGACGCACTGGAGCTGCTGTTAAACGACAACCGTCTCATCGCGACGCTGCGGCGGTAACATTCTTCCAGCTTATATAGTTCATCAACAGTTATTAAGGTTGTCGGGCGTATAATCCGCCCAAAACCTGGACGGTAATATTACTCGCCCTTATTCTCCGACGGCTCTTCGCCGCCGTACAGCCGGAGTCTGAACCCTTATGTTCTCTTTTGATGCCTTGTCACTGCTGTTTGTCGGCCTGATCGTATTGGGAGCCGTACCGAACCTCTTTTACACGTTCGGCTACCTGCCGCACATCGAGCGCAAAAGCCATTTTCTCGTGCACTATTTCATGTTCATCGCCTCGATGCTCGGTGTCGTCGTGGCGAACAATGCGCTGGTGTTCCTGTTCGCCTGGGAGCTGATGAGTCTCACTTCGTGGCAGTTGATCCTCACCGATACGGCCGAGGCGTCCACCCGGAAAGCCGCACGTTTCTATTTTTTCATGACCCATTTCGGGTTCGTGTTCTTGCTGCTCTTTTTCCTCATCGCCGGCAACGGGGAGCTGGAGACCGCTTTCGCGCAGCTCAAAATCGGCGCGGGAGCGTTCGCCTACCCGACACTGCTCTTTTTCTTCGTGCTGCTGGGACTGCTCAGCAAGGCCGGGGTCGTGCCGCTGCATGTCTGGCTTCCCTATGCCCACCCGGCTGCGCCCTCGCCTGTTTCGGCCCTGATGAGCGGCGTGATGCTCAAAGTCGCCATCTACGCGCTGTTTCGCTTTTTGTTCGACATTCTCTACCCCTGGCCGCTGGAGTGGGGCGTGCTGGTACTGGTGCTCGGCGCGCTCTCCGCGCTTGTCGGCGTACTGTATGCGCTGAGCGAACACGACATCAAGGCGCTGCTGGCGAACCACTCCATCGAGAACATCGGCATCATCTTGCTGGGGTTCGGCATGGGCATGATCTTCGATACGCTGGGGCTGTTTACGCTGAGCAGTTTCGCGTTTGTCGCCGCACTGTTTCACACCTTCAACCATATGAGTTTCAAATCCCTGCTTTTCATGGGAGCGGGCAGCGTCTTGCACCGGACGCATACGAAAAACATCGAGAAGTACGGCGGGCTTATCAAGGCGATGCCCGTGACGGCGTGGACCTTTCTGATCGCTTCGGTCTCCATCTCCGCTTTGCCGCCGAGCAACGGCTTTTTGAGCGAATGGATGATCTTCCAGTCGATGCTGGGCTCGTCGCAGATCGCACCGATGACGCTCAAGCTCGCCATCCCGTTTGCCATCTTTGCGCTGGCGCTTACCGGAGGGCTGGCAATCGCCTGTTTCGTCAAAGCGTACGGTATCACCTTTCTCGGATTGCACCGCAGCGAGAACGCCGAGCACGCACATGAGGTAAACGGTGCGATGAAGGGCGGTATGGTGCTGATGGCAGGGGTCGTGCTCTCCTTGATGCTCGTCACCCCGTTTTATTTCACCTATTTCGATGCGGCGGTACAGCTGTTACACGGCAAGAGCGTCTACGCGCTGATTTTTCCCGAAGGGATCTGGCAGATGCACTCCGTTGCCGTGTACGGCGGGACCGTTTCGCCGCTGCTGTTGCTGGGGCTGCTCATCGGTGTGACGCTGCTGCTGGTCATGGCGGCGAAGCTGATCGGGGTGAAAACGCGCTGCCATCGAAGCTGGGCCTGCGGCTATACGACCGGGCCGCGTACCCAGTACTCCGCCACGGGATTCGCCGGGCCGATCCGCCGCTTCTTCTCCTGGCTCTACCGACAGAATGTCCATTTTGACAAAGAGCGCGTCGCCGGGCATGAGAGCAAGTTTTCACACGCGCATTTCGATGTGCATGTCACCCCGCTGTTCGAGCGCTCGCTATACCGCGCTCCGGTGCGTGCGGCGCAGGTGCTCAGTTACTGGGTCTACCGGCTGGCGCATTTCGAGCAGACCCGTTACGCGGCGATGATCTTCAATATGCTGCTGCTGGTACTGTTCAGCTACCGCATTTTCGCGCATGAGTTCAGCTGGGCGACGCTGCTGCTTGAATCGACGGTGATGGCGATTTCGCTCAAAATCCTTGTTATCGGAGACCGGAAATGATCGCTTATGCCGTGACGATACTCTTTTTGCTGCTGGCGGCGCCGCTTCTGACGGGAGTGATCAAATCGCTTAAGATGGTGCTGCTTTACAAACGACCTGTATCAGTTTTTCAGGGCTACCGGACCTTTTCGAAACTGCTCGTAAAAGAGACGATGCTGAGTGCGGAGAGTTCGCAGATCACGCGTGTAGCCCCCTATCTCGTTCTCTCGCCGCTGCTGGTCGCCTTGCTCTTTCTGCCGCCGGCGGTCTCGGGGGCGTGGTATGTCAGCTTCGTCGATGCCTTTACGCTTACGGGCCTGCTGTCGCTCTCGACCTTTTTCCTGATGCTGCTGGGGCTCGACAGCGCGAGCAGTTTCGGCGGCATGGGTTCGAGCCGGGAGGCGTTTATCGCCGCGATGGTCGAGCCGGCGATGGTGCTGACGGTGTTCAGCGTTTCGATGATGGCGGGCGATCTGGGCGTGGGTGCCGCCGGTGTGAACCTAGCCCATCGCTTTCCCGCCGGGCATACAGCCAGCTTCGTATTCGCCGCGATCAGCTTTTTTATCCTGCTCATCGCGGAGAACGGACGGATTCCGGTGGACAATCCCGAGACGCACCTGGAGCTGACGATGGTACACGAGTCGATGATCCTCGATCTCAGCGGATTCTATCTGGCGTTGATCGAAACCGCGGCGTCGGTCAAATTCGTCATCTTCGCCTCGCTGTTTGCGTCGCTGTTCATGCCGTTTGGACTGGAGTTGCCGCTGTTGGCCGCTTTTGGCGTGTTTGCGCTCAAACTGCTGCTCATCGCTCTGGCGGTCGCGTTGATCGAGGTCAATACGGCGAAATTGCGGCTGTTCAAGGTGCCGAATCTGCTGGGCATCGCCATCGTGTTCAGCTTTTTGTCGCTGATTACTTTTTATGTATTAGGAGCCTGATATGAGTGCATTTCTCACCGGCGCTTTTTTGGCAACGCTGGTCGCGGCGCTCTTCGCGACCCGGCTGTACCGTCTGTTGATGTGGTATGCGCTCAATTCGCTGGCCCTTGGATTGTTGGCGCTGTTGATCGGCAGCGGGTTGAACGATCCCGCTTTGATCATCAGCGGCGTTCTGACGCTCCTGCTTAAAGCCGGAGTGATTCCCCTGGTCCTCAAACGGCTGACGCAGCGCTTCGCGCTCACGCGGCAGGTGACACCCGACATCAAGGTGCACTACGCCGTCGTGCTGATTCCGGCGATACTGGTCTTCACCTTCTACCTCGCCGAGCCGATCGGCCGCATGGTCGGCGGGAATGCGAACAGTGTCGCCGTGGCGATCTCGTCGCTCTTTCTCGCGCTGCTGTTGATGATGGAACACCGTAACGTCGCGCCGAAGATCATCGGTTTCCTGATGATGGAGAACGCGCTCTTTTTGCTAGGAACGACGGCGACCGGGGGGATGCCGATGCTGGTGGAACTCGGGATCTTCTTCGACCTGCTCATCGCGATCGTCGTGATCAATCTGCTGTTTCGGCGTGAGGAGGCGGTCGAATGATTTTGTTCGAACTGATCGCGCCGATTGTCGTGATGTTTGCACTCAGTTTTCTGCACGCCGATCGCGTCAGAGCGCTGCTCGCACTCAGTGCTTTCGCCATCATGCTGCCGGCTGTGCAGCTGCTGCTCCAGGACAAACCGTTTCCTCTGCTGGGCGATTACCTCATCGCCGATCGGCTCAACACCTACGTATTGCTGCTCGCTTCCGTCGTCGGTGCCGGTGTGGCGCTGGCGCTGATGACGCTGCAGCGCCATGTACAGGTGCATCCGCGGGCCTATTTCCGGTTTTACCGCTTCTTCGCGCTGTTTTGGGTCGGGCTGGAGATGGCGATCCTCTCCAACCACATGGGGCTGTACTGGATCGGGCTGGAGATGGCGACGCTCTCGACGGTCTACATGATCAAGACCAATGCGACCCGGGCCGCGCACAAAGAGGCGTGGAACTATATGATCGTCGGCGCCATCGCCATTTCGCTGATCCTGTTTGGCATCATTTTGATCTACGCCGGCGCCAAGCCGGTCCTGGGGGAAGAGGCGATGTATTTTACGGCGCTGCTGGGGGCGGCGGACCGCATTCCGTCGCCGTTTCTGTTTGAAATGGGTTTCGCCATTGTGACGGTCGGCATGTTCGTCAAAATGGGCTTTTTCCCGATGAACCTCTGGCTGGCCAATGTGGAACGCGCCTCGTTCTACCCGGTGGCAGCGCTTTTCAGCGGGATCTTGGAGAGTGCCATCATGGTCGGTTTTTTCCGCTTCAGCGACGTAGCGAAAATCGTGAACTTCAGCCATCTGGCCGGCTTTATTTTCGTCTACGCACTGCTGACGATGTTCGTCGTGGCATTCCTGATCTACCGGGCCAAGGATTTTATGCGCCTCTTTTCGCTCTCGGGCATCGAGCATATGGCGCTGATCGCGCTGTTCTGGACGAGCGGCGGCACGTTCGCGGCGCTGCTGCATTTCGGGGCGCACGCCTTTATCAAGCCCGCGCTGTTTCTCTCGACGGGTGTGCTGGAGTCACAGGGACGCTACCATATCGCCGGAGCGCTGCGCGGCTACCGCGGCTTGAAAGGAAAACTGTTCTGGTTCGTCGTCGGGCTGCTGATGCTTGCGATCGTCTCCCTGCCGCCGAGCCCGATGTTTTTCTCCGAACTCTACGGCTTTGGATCCATGATCGCCCTGGCGAAATCGGGACATCACCTGCCGGCGATGATTGCCGCCATCGTACTGCTGCTCTTTTTGCTCTCCATTATCTTCTACCGTTTCGTCGAACTTTATCAGTCGATGAAGTACGAAGGAGAGGCAGTTGAGAAGCGTGTGTACGGGAGTGAGTTGGCGGCATTGCTGCTTTTTGCCGTCGGCGCACTGGCGCTGCTGCTGCCCTTTAGCCTGGCGTTTTTGAGGAGTATCGCATGAGACTGATCGCTCGATTCGCACTCGAGGAGAACGAAGGGCTGGAGGTGCTGACCGTTTACGCGGACCGTACCGAACGTATGCGGTTGGAAGCCGATGAGCGGATCGACTCCATTGCCGGGCGCCACCCCGCCGCCATTTGGTTCGAGCGCAAACTGCACGACGATTTCGGCATTGCCGTTGACGGGGCGTTCGACAGCCGACCGCTCCTGCATCACGAGCGGTGGCCGAAACTGCACCCGATGCGCAAACATTTCGATGCGCGAACCGTTCTGTCATCGCACCCCTTCAAACCCTATCCCTACGAAACGGTAGCGGGCGACGGTGTGTTCGAAGTGAGTGTCGGCCCCATCCACGCCGGGATCATCGAGCCGGGCCATTTTCACTTTTCACAGGCCGGTGAAGATATGCTGCATCAGGAGGTGCGCCACTTCTACAAGTACCGCGGCATTGAAAAGATGCTCGAGGGCAAAACGCTGGAGCAGGCGTGGCCGATCGTGTCGCGCATCAGCGGCAACGCTTCCATGGCGTATCAGCACGCCCTGCGCGACATCGCCTTCGCGGCGGCGAACAAGCCGCGCAGCGACCGTGACCGGGGCTACGGTGCTTTGCTGCTGGAGCTGGAGCGCATCATCCACCACCTGACCGACCTGGGGTTCATCCCCAACGACGCGGGTTTCGGCGCGGCGCTGGCGTACGCTTCGATGCGTGCGGAGGAGGCGCGCCGATTGATGCGGCGGCTGACCGGCCACCGCTTCGGGTTCGATGCCCTGCGAGATACGGTGCCGGGGGCTGATGCGGAGGCGGTCCGTACCTTTGTCCGAACACTGCGCGAACAGATGCGCTGGTTCGAAGCATGGATCACCGATATCCCCTCTTTGCTGGACCGTTTCGATACGACGGGCGTGCTGACACGTTTCAAGGCGCTCAAATACAATACGGTCGGTGTCGTCGCGCGCGCGTCGGGGGTGGCGCTGGACCGGCGCGACGATGATTTTCACCGTGCGCGCGGTTTCGAGACGGTAACGGACGATCGCGGCGATGTCGCCGCACGCTTTACGGTGCGGCTGAGAGAGCTCTTTGTGTCGCTGGAAATGATGGAAAAGCTGCTCGACGGCGCGCAGGAATCCCTGCCCGATACCTCGGATGCCAGCGGCGAGTTCGAAGCGTACAGCGAGGGGGCGCTCGGAGAGCTCTACCTTTTCGTGCAACTAAATAACGGCCGGATCACGCGCTTTTTCGCCCGTGATCCGAGCTTTATGAACTGGCAGGCGCTGCACCTGATGATGCCGGGCAATATCATTGCCGATTTCCCGCTCATCAATAAAAGCTGTGACCTCAGCTATGCGGGGAACGATCTGTGACGCGTTCGCTGATGGAAAATGGAGAATGGATGATGGAGGATGAGGTGTGATACAGTTTTGGGAAAAGCGGCTGCAGACGGGGATCGTGACGGAGCATAAAGAGTATGACGAACGTATGAAAGCGCTGCGGCGTGAATTAAAAGACGCTGTGAAGAAGAAGTTCGCCGGTTCGCTCGCCATCCGGATGGTCGACAGCGGCAGCTGCAACGCCTGCGAGGCGGAGTGCAACGCGCTTTCGAATCCCTACTATGACCTTGAACGCCTCGGCATCGCCTTTGTCGCCAGCCCCCGCCATGCGGATGTGATGCTGCTCAGCGGCGTGCTGACGTTCAATATGCTGCCGCACGTGCTCGATGCCTATGCGCAGATTCCCGCGCCCAAATGGGTGATTACGCTGGGCGACTGCCCCGTGATGCAGGCGCCGTTCGAAAAAGGGTTCGCCATCGAGGGGCCCGCCGGCGAACATCTGCCGATCGCGCACCATATCCCCGGCTGCCCCCCATCGCCCGATGCGATCATCGAGGGGCTGCTGACATTTTTAGGCAAGATTTAGTACAAGGTCGTCGTGAATCTTCCCGTTATTGGCGACGATGATGCGTTCGTCGAGGGTGTAGGGCTTTCCGTCTGCGCGGCTGACGGTGCCGCCTGCTTCCTGGACCATCAGGATGCCCGCCGCGACGTCCCACGGTTTGAGGTTGATCTCGTAAAAGCCTGAAAAGGTACCGCGTGCCACGTAGCACAGGTCGATCGCCGCCGAGCCCAGCCGCCGGATATCGCGGGTCAGCGGCAGGAGGTTGCCCATCGATTGCATCACCCATTCGTAGTCTTTTCCCTTTTCGATCTTGGTATAGGGAAAGCCCGTCGCCAGCAGGGAGCGGGTCAGGGTGTCGGCATCGTCCACATGGATCGGTTCGCCGTTGAGCGTGGCCCCCTTGCCCGCTTCGGCGTAGAAGAGCTCTTCGAGCACGGGGTTGTAGACGACGCCCGCCACCGGCCGCTGCGCTTCCCAGATGCCGATGGAGATGGCACAGAAGGGGATGCCGTGCACGAAGTTGGTCGTCCCGTCGATAGGGTCGATGTAGATCGCTTTTTCGGGAAACGTATGGTCGTCGCTGCTCTCTTCGCCGATGAGGGTGTATTCCGGGAAAGTGCTGCCAAGGAGACCCTTGAGCTTCTCTTCGACGGCGACATCGTACTGGGTGACGAGGTCTATATCGCTTTTGTAGGTGATCTCTTTTTGCGCGTGGTAGCCCTCTAAAAAGAGGCTGCCCGCCTCCTGAGCGATGGCAATGAGCCGGTCAAAGGGTGTCATCAGCTTGCGAAATAGTCCGAGAGAATCTGCTGCGCCTCGTCCTGAATGCGCCCCAGGTGGGTTTCGGAGATAAAGCTCTCGGCATAGATCTTGTAGATATCTTCGGTACCCGACGGCCGCATGGCCGCCCAGCCGTTTTCGGTGACGAGTTTGAGCCCGCCCAGCGGCGCTTTGTTGCCCGGCGCGTGGCTGAAGCGGTGGGTGATCTTTTCGCCCGCCAGTGTATCGGCGGCGATGTCTTCGGGTTTGATGCTCTTGAGTTTCGCTTTTTGTTCCGGTGTTGCAGCGGCGTCGATGCGGGCGTAGTAAGATTTGCCGTATTTCTCTTCGAACTCTTCGTAGATTGCTCCAGGGTCTTTTTCGGTGACCGCACGGATCTCCGCGGCGAGCAGGTTCATGATGATGCCGTCTTTATCGGTGCTCCAGGGCGTGGAGTCCATCCGCAGAAAACTCGCCCCGGCACTCTCCTCGCCGCCGAAAGCCAGCTCGCCGTTGTACAGCCCCTCGACGAACCATTTGAAACCGACGGGCACTTCAAAGACCTCTTTGCCGAGACTGTTCGCAATGCGGTCGATCATCGAGCTCGACACAGCGGTTTTTCCTATTTTAAGGTCTGTTTTTTGCCAAACCTTGCAGCGTGAAAAGGGATTCCACCAACATTTTTTCGGTTTTTTCCGATGCGTAAAAAGGTACCAGATGGCGACGCTGAGGTAGTGATTGGGATTCATAAGCCCCGCGTGCGGGGTGACAATGCCGTGACGGTCGGCGTCGGCGTCGTTGCCGAACGCGATGTCGTATTTGTCGCGCAGGCGGATCATGGAGGCCATGGCGTAGGGGCTGGAGCAGTCCATGCGGATCTTGCCGTCATGATCGAGCGTCATGAAGGAGAAAGTTGGGTCGATCTTGTCGTTGACGATGAGCAGATCCATCCCCAGCAGCTCGTTGATCTTTTTATAAACGGGCAGGGCCGTACCGCCCATGGGGTCGACGCCGATGCGTAGCTTTGCCGCTTTGATGGCCTCGATGTCGACAATCTGCGGCAGCGCCTCGACGTAAGGGGTGAGAAAATCGTAGTGCGTGACGAAGTCACTGGTCAGGGCCGTCTCCAGGCTGAGCGCATGCACCTCTTCGAGCCGGTGGGCAAGAATCTCGTTGGCGCGTTTCTCGATGACGGAGGTGACATCCGTATCGGCCGGGCCGCCGTTGGGCGTGTTGTATTTGAAGCCGCCGTCGGAGGGCGGGTTGTGCGACGGGGTGATGACGATGCCGTCGGCTTTATCTTTGTTGCTCTTGTTGTACTCCAGCACGGCGAACGAGAGCAGCGGGGTCGGCGTGACTTCATTGTCCGCGGCGATGCGGACGTGTACTTCGTTTGCGGCGCAGACGCGGATGGCCGTCATCTGCGCGGGATCGGACAGCGCATGCGTGTCGCGCCCGATGAAGAGCGGCCCGGTAATGCCCGCACCCTTGCGGTATTCGCAGACCGCCTGGGTGATGGCGAGGATGTGGTCTTCGTTGAAACTGCGTTTGAGCGAGTTGCCCCGGTGCCCGGACGTGCCGAATACGACTTTCTGGGTCGCTTCGGAAACATCGGGTTTGAGCTCGTAATAACGGGCGATGAGGTCGGTGATACTGATACGTTGTGCGTCGGTGGCCGGCGTGCCGGCATCGGGATGGGCCATAAGTTTCTCCTCCGGTTCTGTTGTCTGTAATTATAGAACGTTTTTGTTTTACAGACGGCAACTACGGTGCCGAATCTTTGAGCACGGGAGCTATTGTATCCGTTATGTTGTCTCTGTCGAAATAGAGCGACTGCGACGGGAAAGCGAATTCGAGCCCGTGCGCGTCGAGGATTTCCCAGATTTTGAAGATGATGTCTTGTTTGATGCGCAGCCACTCCTCCCAGCTGACCGTGTTGGTGAAGGTGTAGATGAGGATGTCCATCGACGAGGCCGAGAGCTGGTCGAGGTAGACCATCAGCGTCGTCTTGATGCCGAACTTGTCCTCCACGGAGATCAGCCGTTTTTCCTGCTGTTTTAGCCTACGGTAGAGATCGTTGTCATATTCGCCGGGGACGACGATTTCCGGGTGGTCGTAGAGCATTTGGTGGATGGCCTCGATGGCCTGTTTGAGCTGTTCGCGGTCCGAACCGTAGGTGACGCCGATATGCATCTTGATGCGGCGACCGACTTTGCGGCGGTTGTAGTTTTTCAGCGGGACGTTGGCCAGCTTCTCGTTGGGCACCGTGATGAGCGCGTTGTCGAAGGTGCGGATGTCGGTGCTGATGAATCCGATCTCGACGACGGTCCCCTCCACGTCGCCCGCCTTGATCCAGTCGCCTTGTGAGAAAGAGTTGTCCGAGAGGATCTTGAGCAGCCCGAAGAAGTTGCTCAGCGTATCTTTGGCCGCCAGCGCCACCGCCAGGCCGCCGATGCCCAGCGAGGCGACGAGCCCGGTAATGTTCACGCCGATATGCACCAAAAAGATCAAAATCGCGGTGACAAAGACGATGATTTTGATGATGGAGAGGATCAGGTTGACCAGTTCGCTGCGCAGCTGCTTGTTGCGCAGTTCCGCCTGTTTGAGCAGGAAATGGAAGAAGAAGTTGTCGATCAGGATGACCAGGATATAGCTGAGCGTCACAAGATAGATGAAATAAAAAACGCTCTCACCGGTCTCGCTGGGATTGGGGTAGTTGAGTACTTCCAGTCCTATATCGATGCCGAACGCCAGCACGAGGATGAAGATAGGGCGACGGATGTTATCGATGTTGCTGAGCATCATGTCGTCGAGCATATCTTTTTTGCGGGTAATGAGGTTGTGCATGATGCCGTAGACTTTGAAATAGAGGAACGTCGCCATCAGCCAGGCGATCAAAATGCTGAGGGCAAAGAGTGTCAGGCGCCCCAGGTCGAGTTTGACGTAGCGCAGCAGCGTATTGACCTGTGCCGCCACGGCGTTGTCGTTGATGGCTGCGATGATGCTGCCCAGCTGCAAACGCTGCAACAGAGAACGGTAATGCAGTTTTTGGGGGTTCAGCTGTAGATAGCCCAAGAAGTCTCGATAAAAATAGTAGTGCATGCGCAGTTGCAGCAGATTGTTTCTCAGGGCCTTCCGGACATCGCTGCCGTCATCGTCGCTGCCAAGATACTTCTGTTCATACTCTTTGACATCAATGTCGTCGAGGGCGGTTTGCTCCGCCTGAAGCCGTTTGGCAAGGGCGGCATCATCGAGCTCGGTCCACTCGGCGGAGAGCAGGGCAAAGAAGGTGTAGATGCGCTGTTTGAGTTTCAGCGTGTCGACGGCGATCCGGTCGCGTTCGACGGCGAGCGTATAGCCGTGGTCGCGGTTGATGCGGATGCGGGTGGTCAGCTTATAGAGCGCCTCGTCCATCTGTGCGGGACGGAAAAAGGAGTTTTCGGGGTTTTGAACCGCGTAGGGGTTTTGCCGCAGGGTGGCGGTCAGGGCGTTGAAAGCTCCGAGCTTTGCATCGACATCGACGGCTTCTGCGGCATCGCCAGCCGCAACGCTTGCATTCGTTTCCGCCGAAGCGTTCGACTCGCTTTGCGCATAAAAATGCGTTTCGGTCTCGATGACCTGCTGCCAGAATCCTTCAGCCGCAAAGAGCTGGATGCCGAACAGCAGGATGATGATAAGCTGTTTCATCTAAAGCGGTGAGGGTTCAGTCGAGTCCCAGCTCTTGCAGCAGCGGTTCGAACTTGGCCGACAGTTTGGCCAGTTCGTCGTACAGCAGGCCGAAGCCCTTGTCTTCCGCAATCCACTCCTCGACCTTTTTGACGCCGTCGCTCTTCTCCTGTGCGCTCAAAACGTCCGAAGAAGCGATACTCTCCTTGATCTTTTCAAGATGTTCGTGGTGCTTGTGACTGGACATAATCTAAATCCTTTTTTCAAATCATAGCACGCAAGACGTTAAGGGCACCTCCGGAAACTACCAGTGGTCTCAGCGTTACAGAGAACGTCACAATCAAGGCGACGCTTTGAAGGCCTGGCCGTAGCCAAGTCAAAAAGTGGCAACGCAGAGTGTGGCTTTCTCTGTAACGCCCTTCGGGAGGGCTTTTGAGGCACGATCATTCCTCAGTTTTCATCTGGACTTAGCTACAGCTAGGCCTGCGCTGAAAACAAAGAAAATCTCATGCCTCAAAAGCTCTCTGAGATCCGCTGGTAGTTTCCGGAGGTGCCCATAGGGCCTTGGAAGTGCCCTTAATCTACTGCGTTGTTTTGAGATGCCGAAGCCTCTTCGGGCCGTAAAAACGTGTCGTTGAGCCGCTGGATGCCGAGGCGGCTTTTTTCGACCAGTGTCGCCAGGCTCTCTTTGCTCTTGAACGCCCACTTTTTACGATTCGCCGCACGCAGCGGATACCACCATCTGGTCTGTTTTTTGATGGCGGCGGCCAGTTCCGGGTCGTTGCCGCCGACGATGCGCTGCAGCCGCTTCGACATGAACGTGCGTGCCGAGAAATGCGTGTACAGTACCACAGCAAGCAGCAGTGCGCCCGCAACGCCCTGAAGCAGCGGCGAGGAGAGAATCATAGAAACCAGCCCGAACTGTACCTCTGCTCCGACCCCGAGTGCGGCCAGCAGCACGAGCACGGCGGCATCGATCTGCAGCACACGTGCACTCCAACGCCTCAGCTGCGCCTGCAGTGCCGGAAAACGGTCGTTTTCCAGTGATTTGGCGACACTTTCAACTTGACGGAAGATGCGGTAGGCCCGTTCGATGCTGACTTTGTCCATGCGCCGATAAATTGCGCTCAAATCGCTCTCTTTTTTGCGCTTGAGTCGCTCGGCGAGTTCGGGGTTCTCAAAGTGCGCGGCTTCGTCGTTGTAGATAGTGAAGGCATTGCCCGCAACCAGCCCCTGCTGCGCGAGCGCCCGCTGCCATGCGCCGATGACGTCTTCGAGGTTGTCCTCTTTGGCCGTGGTGTCTATCTGGTTGAGGATATAGAGAATCTTGTCGGCATCGTTGTGTTTGACCGCGGCGCTGACGAGGTGTTCGAGGGTATCGCGCATGGCACCGGGTTCGGGGTGTCTGGCATCGAAAAAGATCAGGACGAGATCGCTCATGTCGATGATATGGCTGGTGATGCGCAAGATGGTGTTGCGCTGCGAATCGGCATCGAAGCCCGGGGAGTCGATGAGAATTTTGCCCTTGAGGGGATCGGACTTGACGGTCTTGAGCTGCAAGTAGAGGTTGACGCGTTCGCCTTCGCCTTTTTCGACCTGTTCGATCTCCTCGCTGATGTTGTAAAACGGAAAGCGCGGATCGGCGTCGAGCGCCATGCCCGGAAGGGTAACGACCTCGTCGTCTTTGCCGTAGGCGATCACGGTAAATTTGTCGTCTACAGCCTGGTTGCCGCTTTGCTGTACCTTTTTGCCGACATACTGGTTGATAAAGGTGGATTTGCCCGCTGAAAATGTCCCGAGCACCGAAATCAGCGGCCACCAGGAGATATGGGCCGTATAGCTCTCCTGCGCATCGAGCAGGCCGTAACGGTGGGCGATATCGTCCAGTGCTTTGAAGTGGTCGATGGCATCGATCAGCAGCGGGTTCTCTTCACTGAGGTGTTTTTTTAACTGGGTATAACGCTCGGCAGGGGTCATGCGAATCCTTTTTTACGTTGGTACGACAATTATAGCATTTAGTTGAACGCTGCGTCTTCAATCAACAATCTAAAACAGAAAGTCAGAGTGTGTTATTATCATGAAATGTTATTTGAAGGAGAAACTATGGCGTATATCGATCTGCCCGAATTCGAGGAGATGTCACCCAAAATACAGGAGAAAGCCCGCCCCATTCTGGAGAAGACGGGGCAGCTCGGCGAGATCTTCAAACTGCTGGCACTGGACGAGAAGGTCTATATGGCGACGGACATGATGGTGCAGAGCTTTTTGCTGGATGAAACCTATCTGAGCTATGAGATCAAAGAGGCGATTGCCCTGTTGATTTCCAAAGAGAACAGCTGCAAGATGTGCGTGGATGTGCATAAGAACATCGCGAAGATACTGGGGCTCAGCGAGGAGCGCATCGGACAGATCCTCGAGGGAATCGAGAGCATTGGTACGGATGAAAAAGAGAAGGCGATGCTGCGTTTTTGTGTCCGGGCTTCCAAAAAGGACAACTACAAGATGCAGCGCGAGGATATCGAGGCGCTGAAAGCGCTGGGCTGGAACGACAAAGAGATCCTCGAAGCAGTCGCGATCACCGGCTATTTCAACTACATCAATACCCTCTCGAATGTCTTCGGACTCGGGCAGTAGAAGTTTGTGACCGTCGTCGCATACTTTGAAGGGCGTGCGACGCTATAATGCCTGCTCAGCGATGCCGTTGAAAGAGGAGGAAAGATGAAAACGATGCTGATTTTGCTGTTCTCTATCACGCTTTGGGCCGGATGGCAGCGCAGCGGCGAGAGCGTGATCGATCCGTCGGGAAAACTGCAGTGGGAGGACGACCTGGCGGCCCAAAGCCGTGATTCGGTCTGGCGTGATGCGAAAAAGTACTGCGCCTCGTTGGACTTGGACGGGTTTTACGACTGGCGTCTGCCGACGCGAGACGAACTGCATGCGCTGATTGACGCTGTGCACGCGGGCGAGGTGACGGTCAAATACAGCGCAATGAACGCCTACTGGACCTCCGAAATCAACCGCAAAATGCCCATTAACGCCTGGGCTGTATTCTGGGGCAACGGCCATACGTTTGACGACGACAAATGCGACGAGGCGCATGTGCGCTGCGTGCGGGACCGCTGATACGTCTTTTTCACGCTGGCGTACGGCGGTAAATCCGGCGCGGGGTCAGCGATTCGGGCCGCCGCCTTTGCCGCCCCCGCATTTGCCCATGCCGCACTTCATTCCTTTTTGCTGGGTGTTCATGCGCGTTCTTTGGTGATTCTTGAACTCGACTGCATCAATATAGCCGCTGCCGTCGGTGTCGATCTCGCCGAATGTCGGGGCATTTCCGGCATTGCGCATCATTTTGCCGCTTTCGGCCTGTTTGGCCATGCGTGCCTGCTGTGCATGTTCAAACTCCGTTTGCGTGACTTTGCCGTTTCCGTCGGCATCGAAATCATTATTACTCCACCAAGTAAATAAGCAAAATTTTGATGCAGTGATTTCGTTCATAATCAAGGCGGATTTTTGCAGGACTCGCCGTAGCGAATTCAAGGAAATCTAACGCGGAGTATGAACGAAAGCACTGCACCCTTCGGGGAGCACGAGACGGGGCGACCTGCGACCGAAAAACTCTTTGAATTGGCTATGGCCAGTCCTGCAGATTTTTTCAGCCACATCTCACCCCGTCTCGTACTCTCAAAATTTTGCTTATTTACTTGGTGGAGTAATAAACGACGCTATCATTCCCGGCGCGGCAAATAGTGAAGCTCCAAGCAGCAAGACTGCGGCAGAAAAACGTTTCATGTCAGACTCCTTTGAATAGAATGCTTTTGTTATAGCAGAACAGTGTGAGTACAGTGTGAGTTTTCGGCGCAGGCTGACATTTTATTCGTCCTCCTGGCCAAAGTTTACTTTTTCATTTTTTGATTCGATGCGCCGATACAGCACTGGCAGGATGATGAGCGTCAGCAGAGTCGAGCTGATAAGCCCGGTAATCACAACAATGGCCAGGGGTTTCTGGATTTCCGAACCGGGACCGGTGGCGAAAAGCATCGGGACGAGGCCGAACGCGGCGATGAGCGCTGTCATCAGCACCGGCCGCAGCCGTCGTTTTGCTCCTTCGAGCACGGCGTCGTGCAGCGGCATCGTTTTGACCAGCACGTTGAAATAGCTGACCATGACGACCCCGTTGAGTACGGCAATTCCCAGCAGGGCGATAAAGCCCACGGAGGCGGGGACGGAGAGATAGTTGCCGCTGAGCATCAGCCCGGCGATCCCGCCCGAAAGCGCGAGCGGGATCATTGCGAAGACGGCGGCGGCCTGCCGAAGCGAGCGAAAGGTGAAGAAAAGGATCATGAAGATCACTGCCAGCGCGATGGGCACGATGACGGAAAGGCGGGCCATCGTGCGCTGTTGGTTCTTGAACTCCCCGCCGTATTCCACGCGGTAGCCCGAAGGCAGCGGTACGTCCTGTCCGATCTTCGAGGAGATGGTGTCGACGAAAGTGGTCAGGTCCGTTCCGCTGACGTTGGTCTGGATAGAAACGAAGCGCTGTGCGCCTTCGTGTTTTATCTCGACGCTGCCCTCCGTGCGCGCGATATGTGCGATGTTTGAAAAAGCGATCCGCTCGCCGTGCGGCGTTGTAAGATAGATGGAGGAAAGAGGGAGGTCGTTCACGGCATAATTGCCGCGGATCAGGATGGAGAATTGCTTCATCCCCTCGTAAATTTTGCCTGCTTCCGTTCCTATGACGGCGATGGCGAGGATCTGCGCCGCCTCGTCTAGGTTGAGTCCGTACTTGGTCAGTTGCTTCTTGTCGAAGACGACCTGCTCGTAGGAGACCCCTTCGTTCTGGCGCATGTAGACGTCTTCGCTGCCCGGAGTCGCCCTCAGAACGTCTGCGATCTTGCCGCCGAGGGTATTGAGTTTATCGATGTCGTCGCCGAAGAGCTTGACGACGACGTCACCCCTTGCACCCGTGAGCATTTCGGAGGTGCGCATCTCGATGGGCTGGGTAAATCCGAACTCGATCCCGGTGATGCCCTCCAGAACTTTGCGCATCTGTGTGCGGAGCCATTCGGGGTTCGGCCTGCGCCACTCGGATTTGGGTTTTAGCACCAAGAAGGTGTCGGTATCGTTGAGCCCCATGGGGTCCAACCCGATCTCGTCCGAACCGCTGCGGGCAACAATGGACTTGATCTCCGGCACCTTGGCCATCAGCTGCTGTTGAATCTGGGTGTTGAGCGCGATACCCGCGGGGATATTGATGGCGGGATCGGACTCGATGCCGATGACGATATTGCTTTCGTCCATCGTCGGCATGAAAATTTTACCGACGGATGCAAACATAAAAACGGTGAGAGGAACGAGCAGTACAAGCAGAAGGTAAATGGGCTTTTCAAAACAGAAGGCCCGTTTCAGCGCGGGAACGTATATATTTTCAAGCTTGCGCACCACCCAGGTTGGTTCTTCATGGCTTTTGCGGATGCTCATGCCGGCGATGACCGGGATGAGGTAGAGGGCGAAGACGATGGAGGAAGCCAGTGTGAAGACGATGCTCAAGGCCACCGGGGCGAAGAGCTTTCCTTCCAATCCCTGCAGCATCAGCAGCGGGGAGAAGATGGTGATGATGATGACGACACCGGAGACGATGGGCAGACTAACCTCTTTGGCCGCGAGATAGACAAGTCGTGCTCGTGATTCATGTCTGTATTTGGGGTGAGAAAGCCAGGCGACGATGTTTTCGACCATGACGACCGCCGAATCGACAATCATCCCGATGGCGATGGCGATACCGCCCAGGCTCATCAGGTTGGCGCTGATACCGAAAAGGTGCATCAGGATAAAGGCGCTGAGGATAGCCATGGGCAGGATCAGGGCAACGGTAAGCGCGGAGATGATATCGCCGAGCATCAGAAGCAAAATGATGATGATAAGCACGACGGCCTCCATCAGTGCCTTTTGCACCGTGTTGACGGCTTTGCCGACGAGGTCGCTGCGATCGTAGAAGACATTGAGTTTCGTGCCCTCGGGCAGCCGCTTTTCCAGTTCGTCCAGGCGGGCCTTGACCGCGCTGACCGTCCGAGAGGTATCGGCGCCTTTAAGACCCAGTACCAGTCCTTCGACCGCTTCGCCTTTGCCATCCTTGGTAACGTAGCCGTAGCGGGTGACGGCATCGACGCTGACGTCGGCGACGTCGCCGACGTAGACGGTGCTGCCTTCACGCTGGGCAAGCACGAGTTCGCGGATGCTCTCGATCCCCGTTTGTTTTCCCAGGACGCGCACGATCATCGCTTCGTCCCCCTGTTCGACACGCCCTGCCCCGTAGTTGGCATTGTTGCGTTCGATGACATCGACCAGTTGGGAAACGGGAATACCGTAGGCGGCCAGCCGCGTGAAATCGGGTTTGACGACAAAGCTTTTGACCAGGCCGCCCAGGGCATTGACGTCGGCGACACCGGGCACGCTGCGCAGCGCCGGGCGGATGGTCCAGTCCAGCAGGGTGCGCTTGTCCATCAGGCTAAGGGTGTCTGATTCGATCGTGAACATCAGGATCTCGCCTAGTGGCGTGGTAATTGGGGCAATACCCCCTCCGATGTTGTTCGGCAACTCTTTTTTTACGCCGGCGAAGCGTTGGTAGACTCGGTCGCGAGCCCAGTAGAGATCGGTGCCCTCTTCGAAATCGATCGTGATGTCGGCCAGGGCATATTTGGAAATGGAACGGACCATGGTCTGGTGCGGAATGCCCTGCATCTCTAGCTCGACAGGAATGGTGATCTGCTGTTCGACTTCGCTGGGGGTCATGCCCGGTGCCTTGATGATGATCTTTACCTGGGTCGATGACACGTCGGGGAAGGCGTCGATGACGAGTTTGCCATAAGAGAGTACGCCATATATGGCAATGGCGGCGGAAAGCAGTAAAACAATGATGCGCTGTGAGAGCGCAAGCCGCAGAAGTGCATCCATCATTCACCCCCGGCGGCGTTGCGCAGCGCAATCACCGAGGAGGCCGCGACGGACTGCGATGCATTCAGCTCGCCGTGAACATAACAAAAGCCGTCAAAGCGTGCAAGCACTTCGACAGGTAGTGGGGAAAAGCCGTGCTTTTGTTGAACAAAAACTACCTCATTATTCTTGAGCTTGACGACAGCCCTTGCGGGAACTTTCCACGCCTTTACGCTACGAAACAGCGTTATATTCAGACTCATACCGCCTTTACCGCCGCAATCCCCCTCTTCATGCAGATCAATCGAACGTGTTTGTGAAACCGAATCGATCTGCGGTGCGCGGGCGTAGAGTGTAAAGCGGTGTCCTTGGGCATAGAGTTGCTCTCCCGAGGCGAGGGTATCCGCCAGCTGCCACGGCATATCGATTTCAAAATGGCACTCATCGGTGTCGATCAGTGTGGCAAGACGCTGGCCCTGGGTCACATAGCTGCCCTGCTGCACGTCAAGCGATGCGATGTTCCCCGATGCCGGAGCAGTAATGAAAAGGATGGGGTCGGGTTTATGCGCTTCGGCGATCGATGCCACTTTGGAGTCTTGCATGCCATAAGCGAGCAGCACATCGCGCATAAAGGCGGCGGAGGCTTCGAGTTTTTGCAGCCGGTTGCGGCTTTCGATCAGCTTTTTGGTAGCGACCACCCCTTTTTGAGCGAGCGGCGCGAGACGCCGGACCTCCTTGTCGTAATATTCGAGCTCCAGCAGGGTATTGATGTATGTCGATTGCAGATCAAGCAGTTTTGGGCTTTTAAGCGATAGAAGCCGTTGGGCTTTCTGCACATGCTCATAAGGTTTTACGGCAAGGTCGACGATAAAACCGTCGGTGTTGGCACTGATGGTATAGCGCGCTTTCGGGGGGTAGGCATAGGTTCCCAAGAAGGTGCCAATGGGAATGGTGTCGACTTTTTGCGGCGTCACAACGGCGACGTTCAATGTTCCCGGCTCGACAGTCGATGCGGCGAAGGCGAAGGTGACAGAGCAAAGCAGTGTTAATAGTTTTTTCATTGTGTATCCTTTTGAATGGTTGGAAAGAGGCCGAGATCGGCAAGGAGTGCGGCTTCGTCCCTGAGAGCTCTGGCGCGCAAACGTACTCCTTCTTCTAAAAGCGAAAAGAGCGTTTTTTGGCTGTCGATATATTCGAGGTAGCTTGCTTCGGAGCCCTTGAAGCGCGCTTCGAGCAAAACGGTGGCTTCATAAGCTTCGGGGATGCGAATATCGTTGAGTTGCTGCAGGTTGCGCTTTCTGGTCTGTTGCACCGTTAGAAAAGCGTCAATTTTCGCCCGCAGTTGTGCATGCATGGCCTGCAGGCTTTCGTGAGCGGCCAGTGCGCGTGCTCTGGCAGCTTCTCGCACCGTGTCGCGCCGTGCTCCGCCAAGCGGTATGGCAGCGTAGACGATGCCGCGCTGAAGGTCCATTTCATTGTCGTAGCCGGCACCAAGTGTTACGGCGGGAACAGCCGTATCGCTGAAACGTCTGAAGGCGTCCGCCGATGCTGCGCTTTTTTCAAGTGACTGCATCAGCGGTGCATTGTCAAACCGTTCAGCAGGCGGGACCGTGATGGTGTCGGGCAGATCGCTGCATGACAATGTGTCGACGGTGAGCTGTGTCTGTGCACCGAGCGTGAGCAGCGTTTGTCGATAGCGGCTTTCAAGCGTGCTGATGTTTGCAGTAAGACTACGAACATTGAGCCGACTGCGCAGCCAGGCGCTTTTGTCGAATTCACCGCCTCGCATGCCGGTATGGATCAGGCGGGTCATCTGCTCGCCGCGTGCCAGGGCATCTTGAAGCAGCCAGAGCTCTTCTTGCAGTTCGCAGGCATCGATATAAGCAGCGTAGGTTGCGTTTGCAAGCCGTGCATGCTCAAGTGTCTTTTCTATTTTGTTTTGATCTTTCAATAGAGAGAAGAGATGATCGGTGTCGGCAAGCAACAAAGGCTTCTCGATCGTAACATGGCATTCGACGGCGTTGTTGCTGCTTGTTTTAGCATCGGCATAACCGCTTTCTATGCCCAGCGAGGCCGTGTCGGGAAGAATGGCGGCGGATTGCTGCAAATAGCGAGCATTGACATCGGCCTGCCTTGCCTTGAGGGCGTGGCTGTTTGCGGTGTGATGTAACAGTGTGGCCAAATCCAGTGGTTCGGCCGACAGCAGCGTGCATGTAAAAAGCAGCGATAGGTAGTGCTTCATGGTCGGGACTCCTCGTGGATCATGTTGAGTGTTTCGGCGTCAAACACATACGTTTTCCCTTCGCTGTTATTTGCCGAAAAATAGACAGTACAGCGTATGACACGTGTGTGGAGCTCCTGAAGGTTCAGGCGAGGATAACGCTGTTTCAGCGCGTGTAATGCAGCAGATTCGTCAATGCCAAATTTTCGCCGTGCAGCACGCACACGCAGGGTATCGCTATCCAGATAGCTTTTGCGTGAAAAAAACAGACTTCCTCTTTTATGAGGGTATTTGCAAATGGATGGTCCTAGTTTCAGGGCACTTTGGGCGGGAAAGCACGTCATTGTCAGTATGACGGCACCCCATATGGGTAATGGGTTCATAAAAATAACCTTTAAAATAATTGATTGTTACAGATAAAGGTTAGACAAGCGGCGGGTGAGTCGGTACGGAAGTGATATGGGAAGAGAGGATGAGAATATGCGTTTCGGGTGCAGCGCTTGGTTGCAACAGGTCGGTTGATTCGTTCGGATAAACAGGCATTTCCATGAGGGAGTGAATCAGTGCATGCGTTTGCGATTGCACATCGAGGCTCATGTCGCCATGCTCGGCATAGCAGAGTTCGTACTGCGTGTCCGTATCTGCGGCTTCGATGAGATAGTCATGTACGACAAAAAGAGAAAAGACGAACAATAGCACCGGCAACACAGCTTTAAAATGAGGTTTCATACCGATTAACATTATAATTGCAGATTATAATGATGCCCTTAATCTTTTTAAACCCCAAGCTGTCTCAGCAGGGCTTAATGCCCGCCTTGTGTGGAGGGGTATTCTGCTGCAGTTTTACAAAAATCATCCCCCAGAATGCAGCATCCGTCCGCTACACCCATGGTTTTCAGAGCACGATCGAATGCCCAGTAGTGAGTGTAGCTGCCGCTGCGCAGGTGCTCGAAAGTGGTGACCAGATCATCCGCGCCCTGTGCGATCTCGATGTCTTCGTTCAGGTCGTTGACGTCGGTGACTTCGACCATACAGCCGACCTCAAGCGCATCTTGAGCCGATTGTATCCCTTTGGTGTAGAGTGTGTCGTAGAGTTCCTGGACCGCAGGAACACCGTAGGTGCCCGGTGCAAAGGCACGCAGTTCCGCCTCGGAATAGTTCTCTTCGTAATCATCAAGGTTGGTGATGTTGATATCGTAGGCCTGTACCAGCGCCTCGACAGCCGCTTCATGCTGGGTTTCGGATTTGGTGGCGATGTTGTAAAAGACCTGGTTCGGCCAGACATCGTTGAGGGCGAGGTAGATGTCTTTGGCCAGTTTCTCTTCGTTCCACATATAG
>JANTHE010000010.1 GCA_024762585.1 Sulfuricurvum sp.
AATCCGATACCAAAGTGGGTCAGGGCCGCTGCCGCCAGCATCAGGTTTTCGCCGAGATAGTGCGGCAAATCCCTGTTTTTCGTGACGTTTTGCACCGCAATTATACCATCATCGTTCAGGAGCGCTTCACAGCAATAGAGTTTCGCGCCCTTCTGGGCAGCGACGGTCGAAGCGATGGCATACACCTCATCATGCGGCTGAACTCCCAAAATGACCGTGTTCGCCATGGCGTTGAGTTTCGTCGTCGCGATCGCCTCCACCGTATCGCCCAGAAAGGCCTGATGATCAAGCCCGATCGGCGTCACCAGCGTCAGTACCTTGTCAAACACCGCGGTAGCGTCATGCTCGCCGCCCAGGCCGGCCTCCATCACGACATGGTCACATGATTCGAAAAGGGCTGCCGCCATAAGGGTCGTGAATTCAAAATAACTGAGCGCCTCGGCGGTCGCCGGGTCGAGCCAGCCCATGACCCTCTCAAATGCCGTTTGCAGAGCATCGTCATCCGCATCGCTGCCATCGAACCAAAGACGTTCGTTAAAACGCAAAATATGCGGAGAGGTGTAATGCCCGACACGGTAACCGGCATGCCACAAAGCACTCGCCAGAAAGCGTCCGGTCGTTCCCTTGCCGTTGGTGCCGACTAGATGAATGATTTTTGGCAGTCGCACCTTGTGCCGAATCTGCCGCCATGCACTTGGCATACGCTCATAGTCTATTTCATCGTAATAGAGCGGCTTGCCGTCGAGGAAATCCAGATAGTTCAGCCTTCCGCCCCTTCATTGGCCACCTGGGCCACAAAGCTGTCGAGCGCTTTTTGCGAACCGAACTTGATCGCCTCGAAACGTACCAGGTCGGAGATGATCGCGTTGGGTTCTATGGTGAACTGGTAACTGCCCCGTGCGGTGTAGTGACGCCTGACGCTGCCCGATGTCCGGTCGATACCGAGCGTGACAATAGCCTGATAGGCGATGATATAGCCGTTCGTGTCGTAACGTACCGGGATGAACCGTGTATTATCAAGCGCGATGGTCAAATGGGTCACGGCGTGCGCTTCATCCGTCAGGCGCGTACGAAAACGGTTCACGACCGCTTCGTTGAGTGCATCTTTGAGCAAAACGGTGTTGTCCGGGTCTTCCATGGAGATCACGATCTGCGTACTGACGCTCTCATCGAGCACAGGTTTGACCACCTCGCTGGTCGGGCGGTAACCGCAACCCGTAAAAATGAAAAGTGAAAAATGAAAAATGAAAAATGTAAGAAGAAGCCTACTTTTCACAAATCCTACTTTACGACGAGGTTGACCAGCTTGTTTGGAACGACGATCTCCTTGACGATTGTCTTGCCCTCGAGCCAGTTGGGGACGACCGCTTTGGCCGCTTCGATCATCTCTGCTTTCGATGCCTCGGGCGCGACTTCGATTTGGCCGCGGTTCTTGCCGTTGACGGAGACGCCGAGCGTAATGCTCTCAAGAGCGAAGACCTCTTCTTTAAGCTGCTGGGACGCCAGGTTCTTACCCCCGAAGAGCCGGTCGCTGATCTCCCAGCACACATGCGGAACGATCGGCTCCATCAGTGAAGAAAGCACCCAGTAGGCCTCGGTCCAGACATCGGCGTTCTTCTGCTCGGCCAGTGCGTTCATCGCCTCCATGACCCCGGCGATCATCGTATTGAAGGTATAGCGCTCGCCAAAGACATCATTGGCGCGGGAGAGGGCCTCGTACACTTTTTTGCGCGCCGCTTTTTCAGGTTTTGAAAGCGCGCTGTGGTCGATGGCCGGAATGACGTCGGTTGCATACGCGTTCTCGCTGCGCTCATAAAAACGGCGCAGGAAACGGAACGCCCCTTCGACAGCGCTGTCGTTCCACTCCAGCTCCTGCGTCGGCGGTGCGGCAAAAAGGATGAAGAGACGGGCCGTATCGGCACCGTACTTTTCAATCAGCGCGTCAGGGTCGACCGTATTGCCTTTGGACTTGCTCATCTTGGCCCCGTCTTTGAGTACCATTCCCTGTGTCAGCAATCGCTCGAACGGTTCGTCCGCATCGACATAGCCGAGGTCGCGGAGCGCTTTAGTGAAGAAGCGGCTGTACAGCAGGTGCAAGATGGCATGCTCGATCCCCCCGATGTAGTGGTCGACGTTCATCCAGTAGGCCAGTTCATCCTTGTCGAACGCTTTTTCTTCCCATAGCTTCGCGGAAGCCGTATAGCGGAGGAAATACCATGACGACTGAACAAACGTATCCATCGTATCGGTCTCGCGCTCCGCTTCGCCGCCGCATTGCGGGCAGCTGCACTGTTTCCATGTCGGATGGTGCTCAAGCGGGTTGCCCTCGCCCGTAATCTCGACATCATCGGGCAGCGTCACCGGCAGGTTCTCCTTTTTCTCTGCGACGATGCCGCATTTGGGACAATGAATCAGCGGGATCGGTGCGCCCCAGTAGCGCTGACGGCTGATCCCCCAGTCTTTGAGGCGGTAGTTCGTGACCTTCTTGCCAAGCCCCTCTTTATCAAAATACTCAATTATGGCCGATTTCGCTTCGTCGCTCATCAGCTCGCTGAATGCACCGGAGTTGAACAGTATCCCCGGCTCCGTCATGGCCCGACCTTCGGCGATCCCTTCTTCGGGATGCGCGATGACCGGTGTGATGGGCAGGTCGTACTTGGTTGCAAAATCAAAATCGCGCTCGTCGTGTGCCGGTACTGCCATGACCGCACCCGAACCGTAATCCATCAGAACAAAATTTGCCACCCAGACAGGAATCTTCTTGCCGGTGAGTGGATGGACGACATCAATGCCCAGCGCTACGCCATGTTTCTCTTTCTGCCGGTCGATGGCGCTGCTGTTCTTCATCGCCTCGATCTCGGACGCGGCGGCCTGCGGCAGCATCCGATTCTCAATCATATAACTGACCAGCGGATGTTCGGGCGCGAGCGCCGTATAACTGACGCCGTAAATGGTGTCGGGGCGCGTGGTGTAGACCTCGAACCCTTCGTACTCACCACGCAGCAACTGTTTGGTATGTTCGTCAAACGCGAGGGTAAATTCCAGCCCGTGGCTGCGCCCGATCCAGTTCTCCTGCATCGCCAACACCTGATTGGGCCACTTTCTTTCAAGCTGCTTCAGATCGTCGATGAGCTCATCGGCATAATCCGTAATGCGCAGATAGTACTGGTTCATTTCCTTTTTGACAATCGGTGTATCGCAACGCCAGCAGCAACCGTCGACGACCTGTTCGTTCGCCAGTACCGTCAGGTCGTGCGGACACCAGTTAAGGTATGCCTTTTTGCGGTACAGAAGTCCTTTTTCAAACAGATCGATGATAAATCCCTGCTCAAATTTTGTATAAAGCGGGTCGGACGTAGCGAATTCACGCTCTTTGGAGAACGAAAGCCCCAGAGATGCAAGTTCCTTGCGCATGTAATCGATGTTTTCATACGTCCACTTTTTCGGATGGACTCCGTGCTTGATCGCCGCATTCTCCGCCGGCATCCCGAAACTGTCCCAGCCAATGGGGTGCAGGACGTTCATACCCTGCTGACGGTAGAAGCGTGCGAATGCATCGCCGATGGTATAGTTGCGCACATGCCCCATATGAATACGTCCGGAGGGATACGGGAACATACTGAGCACGTATTTTTTGGGCAACGAAAGATCGGTTGAAGGTTCAAAACTACGTTCGGCCTCCCAGAACGCCTGCCATTTTTTTTCAATTTCGGACGGGTTATATTGCAAAATCTCTCCTCGACGCCATACAGCAGCCTTATTAATACTCTTCTCTGGTTTTGGAGCTCTCGATGTAGACCAGCCCCATCGAAAAGACATTGGCAATGAGCGCCCCGATGGTCAGGCCGATGGCCAACTCACTGTTTCCGATAATCACCAGGTAAATAAATGCTGGGATCAGGTGCAGGTCCGCTACCAGCGAACTGGCCAGCAATTCCGCCGAAAGCAGGTTGCGCACCCCGATTTTGAGAATTGTCGAAATCAGGTTGAGGCTAGCGGCGATAAAGAGTGACACCGGCGTATGCTCGTACAGAAAACTCGCGATGGAGGTCAGACTCATCAGCGAGAAAAAAACGTATATGACTTTACCCCAATCCATAGATGCTCCTTTTTGGTCGGTTAAACCGTCCCTTGTTCATACATGGAACGCATTTTGTCTTTTTCGGCTCGACGCTTAGCCGCTTCCGCGAGCTTGGCGCGGTAGCGTTTGATGTCAAACCCGAACCACAGCAGGATCGGTGATGCGACGAAGATGGACGAATATGTACCGACTACGATCCCCACGACCAGCGTAAACGCGAAAGCGTGAATGATCTCGCCGCCGAACATGAAGAGCGTCAGAACAACAAAGAAAGTCGTCAAAGACGTCAGCGTCGTACGCGACAGCGTCTTGGTCACCGACTCGTTGATGACTTCGGCCAGGTCAGTCGATTTACTGCCGGTGATCCCTTCGCGGATACGGTCGAAGACAATGATGGTATCATTAAGCGAATATCCCAAGAGGGTCAGCAGTGCCGCTAATACGTCGAGATTGACATCGATCGCAATCAGCGAAATCGCCCCCATCGCGATGGAAACGTCATGAATCAGCGCCGCAATGGACGCAACGGCAAAACGCCACTCGAAACGCACCGCGACATAGATGAGAATGCCCAGGATGGCGAGCAGCATCGCCATCACACCTTTTTCGCGCAATTCGCCGCCGACTTTCGGCCCGACAATGTCGACCCGGCGCACCTCGAAGTTGCCGGTCCCCTTCAGCGCTGCGCGCGTGACGTCGCCCATGTCGGAGGTGACATCCTTGCTCGAGGTCTTCAGCCGGATGATGATCTCTTCGGGCGAGCCGAACTCGGTGATCTGTGCCCCGGTGTATATGGCATTGCCCGCAAGCGTCTTACGAATGGTATCAATCGGCGCTGCTTTGTCGTATTTGACCTGGACGATGGTCCCGCCGGCGAAATCAATTCCGAAATTGAGTCCTTTCGTTGCCAGTATGCCCCATGACGCCAGTACGAGCACAATGGAAATCGCGATCGCGATCTTAGACTTGCCCATAAAGTTGATGGTTTTTGTCTGTCTGAAAAATTCCATGATTACGCCGCCTTCTTCTTGGAAATGCCAAACCAGAAGCTGACATTTTTACTTTTGGCTATGCGCGGCTCCAACATCTCATAGATGCCGTGCGTGCCGAGAATTGCCGTCAGCATCGAGGCCAGAATACCGATACTGATAGTAATGGCGAAGCCCTTGATGGCCCCGGTGCCATAGACATAGAGTACGACCGCCGCAATCAGCGTCGTGATGTTCGCGTCCAAAATGGCGCGCATGGCGTTGGCGTAGCCCTCTTCAATGGCTTTATGAATGGAAACGCCCTGATAGAGAAGCTCCCGGATCCGTTCGGAGATGATGACGTTGGCATCCACCGCCATACCGACGGTGAGCACGATCCCCGCCATTCCCGGCAGGGTCAGCGTCGCCCCAAACATCGCCATCACGGCGATGATTAAAAAGAGGTTCGCCACCAGAGCGATGTTGGCGATGATGCCGGCCATCTTGTAGTACACAATCATAAAAGCGAAGACAAGCACAAAACCACCCAGAAGCGCAATCATGCTCGCTTTGATGCTATCCGCACCGAGGCTGGGACCGACGGAGCGTTTTTCCAGCATCTCGATCGGGGCCAGCAGGGCTCCCGAACGCAGCGCGATGGCCAGGTCCTGCGCCTGCTGCACCGTGTAGTTACCGCTAATCTGCCCATGTCCACCGCCGATACGCTCGTTGATGACCGGGGCAGAATAGACCTCGCCATCGAGCACGATCGCCAGATGGTTGCCGACGTTCTTGCCGGTAAAGTCACCAAAAATCTGCGCTCCCTCGGAGTTGAGCGAGAAGTTGATGACAGGACGGTTGTTCTGATCGAACGCCACCTGCGCATCGGTGAGCATGGAGCCGTCCAGGATCGGAATCTGCTTGATCAGGTAACGGCCGTCGGGCTGCTCGGCATCGGGCAGAATGACATCGCCGTACTCCGCCGCTTCGGAGGGCGTTATAGTGTAGACACGCATCTTGCGCTCTTCATCGACCGCCATCAGTTCCAGCTTGGCCGCGCGCGAGATCAGCTCACGCGCGCGCTGCTCCTCCTCGGCACTCTTGATACCCGGCAATTCGACGAGGATCTTCTCTTCGCCCTGCCGTGCCACGGTCGGTTCCGCAAGCCCGAACTGGTCCAGACGGTTACGAATGGTCTCAATGGCCTGATCGACCGCCTGCTTCTGCGTCTTGATGACCGCTTCGGGGGTAAGTGTAATACGGTAGTTTTCACCGTCGTGCTCCACCTTGACCCCTTCTATCTCGGAAAGCATCTTGTCCATCGCCGCTGCATCATCGCTGTCGAGCAGCGTAAACGACACTGCGTCATCCGTCGCGTTCAGCCCGTCGATCAGTACCTCTTCGCGTTCACTGAAGTGGTTGATCCCCGATGCGATTGCTTTGAGACGCGACTTGACGGCCTCTTCGGTCTTGACGCCGAGCAGCATATGCAGACCGCCCTGCAGGTCAAGCCCAAGGGTAATCTTGGCGCCCTTGTCAGTCTGCAAGATCGACGGAACGGAAAAAGCGACCCCGAAAATAATCGCTATCGCGAAAATGACAATTCTAAAATTAAGCTTCATCCCCGTACTTTCGCGCCACCGCATCTTTGGTCAGTTTCACGGTCACTTTGTCAGCGACTTCCACCGTGAAAAACTCCTCTTCGACCTTTTTGACTTCGCCGATCAGGCCACCCGTCGTGACAATCTTGTCCCCTTTAGCCAGGCTGGACACCATCTCCTTGTGTTTCTTGGCCTGCTGCTGCTGCGGGCGAATGATGATAAAGTACATGATCGCGATCAAAAAGACAAACGGCAGTAACTGTCCGAACATTTCCATTTTTTGGTTCCTTCAACATGGGGAATAGCCCCGATAAAATTCGTGCCATTATACTAAAGGGCACCTCTGAAAACCCTGTTGCGAATGTTTCACCTCAAAGGTCTGCTATAATCAGCAAAAATTTCAGAGCATCAAATAAAGGCTTTCAATGCAACGATCCGCCGGCATACTGCTTCACCCCACCTCCCTGCCCGGTCCTTACGGCATCGGTACACTGGGCGCGCAGGCGCGCCACTGGATCGACCGGCTCTCGGATGCCGGAGTGCGCTGGTGGCAGATCCTTCCGCTGGGACCGACCGGCTTCGGGCATTCGCCCTATCAATGCTACTCCGCCTTTGCGGGCAACGGATTGCTCATCGACCCTGAAGTGCTGGTAAAAGAGGGGCTGCTTGAAAACGATGTCATCGCCCGCAACAACAGTGATGCGGACACTGCCGTCTCGTACGATGACGTCATCGCCGGAAACAACCGCTGGCTGCGCAGCGCTTTTGGCGCATTCACTCCCACGGACGCCTACCGCGATTTTTGCACCGCACAACAGTTCTGGCTGGACGATTACGTGCTCTTTATGGCCCTGCTAAAATATTTCAACGGCCGCACATGGAACGAATGGCCCGAAACTATACGCACGCGTGACCCTGAAACCGTGGCCTATTACACCTCGATACTCCAAGACGAAACCGATTTTCACCGCTTCATACAGTACTGCTTTTACACGCAGTGGCACGCACTCAAAGCCTACGCCAAAGAAAAAGGCGTCGGCATCATCGGCGACCTGCCTATCTACGTCGCCATGAACAGTGCGGATGTCTGGGCGCACCCCGAGCTCTTTTTGCTTGACAGCGACCTGCATCCAACCTACGTCGCGGGCGTGCCGCCGGATTACTTCAGCGAAACCGGCCAGCGCTGGGGCAATCCGCTTTTTGACTGGGAGGCCATGGAGCAGAGCGGTTTTTCCTGGTGGGTCCAGCGCCTCGAAGCCTCGTTGGAACTGTACGACATGGTCCGCATCGACCATTTTCGCGGCTTCGAGGCCTACTGGTCCGTTCCCGCCGAAGAGGAAACGGCTATTAACGGCGAATGGGTTAAGGGGCCGGGCGGCAAGCTTTTCGACGCCTTTCGCACCGCACTTGGGGATGAGCTGCCCATCATTGCCGAAGACCTCGGCATCATCACCCCCGAAGTGGAAGAACTGCGCGACGCGTACGGCCTGCCGGGGATGAAGATACTGCAGTTCGCCTTTGCCGGCGACGCGTCCAACCCCTACCTTCCCCACAACCATGTCAAGAATTGCGTCGTCTATACGGGGACGCACGACAATGACACCACCAACGGCTGGTTCTACGCCGCGCCGCCCGAAGAGGCTGAACGGCAGCACGCCATGCAGTATCTCGGCTGCGGATGGGAGGCGTTTCACAACCACCTCAACCGCGCCGCGCTCTGCAGCGTCGCCGACCTCGCCGTCTTGCCGCTGCAAGACCTCCTCGGGCTCGGCAGCGACGCACGGATGAACACCCCGGGCACCGTGGAAGGCAATTGGAAGTGGCGGGTCACACAGCAGCAGCTCGACAAAGCCCCGTGGGAAGAGCTTAAGAAAATGTGCGAACTCTACGGAAGAGTCGAACGCTTATTCTAGTGGTACAGTTTTAGAACGTTTAAAATACATAGTGCAACATCTTTGCAACATCTCCATGGCATCATAATAAATAAAGAGCTAGAAAGGAGAAAACGATGTTACAATGTAGTTATAGTATGACAAAAGTAGTATTGGTCATGTTCTTGCTGGCTGGATGTGGAGGCGGAGACAGTAAAAAGGGGGATGATAATGCCTCATATTCTTCCACAGAAGCGGAAAACAATATGTACATGGCTGACGGTATGCTAAACGATATTGTCGGATTAACTAGATGGGCTACTATCGTTTACGATACCACTGTAGCAGAGGCCGAGATTCCTGAAAGCGGAAAGTTGTGGCTCAAAAACAAACACATCGCATGTAAAGACAACGGAGCACTTATTGTCAACGGGCATTTTGACGGAAATCAAACGCATATGGATGAACTATACGAGATACAGTTGAACCAATGCCCAATGCAGGGGACAATGCTCGATGGCATCGTTACCATGCATATTGTCAGCAATGTAGATTCAGGTAAAATGTCTTCCATTTGGGATATTAATTACACCGGTTTCACTTTGGGAACGGATGCTCAAGGAAAGTCTGTAACGAATGCGACCATCTGGGAACAATACAATTCGAATAATACAGGAATGATCACACTTGACGGAAAGGTCTCCAATGACAGCAGCGCGGTCGATTACCATAATTTTGTCCTCAAAATTTTACAAAGTGATCCGGATTTCTCTATTGAAATAAGTGGACATAATACCGTCGAGAAAAGTCCGGCCGCTTGCGCCCTTAAGACCTATGATATCCAGACCCTTTCGACTCTCACGAATATGGACTCGATTTTAACACTGACAACGGTAAGTAATGGTGCACTTGATATCAACGGTATTTCTTACACGTTTAATGAGAGTGGCGAAGTTGAAGTGGTAGACGGCAGAGTCATGTGGACTATGAAACCTGAAGATTACAACGAATTAAAATGCGATAAAAATCCATAGTCATATCTATAGCAAATTATTGGATTGGTTCATTATGTGCCTGCCGAAATGAACGGCTGAAATAGAATGGTAAAAGCAAGCCGTTTATTCTGATGCTCAATCTGCAGTGTTCCATCCATCTCCTCCACGTTCAGGCGGATCAGTGTCATCCCGAGGCCGTCCTCCCTTTCGAGCTTCAGTGGCTTCGCGGTGTCATGCAACGCTTTCTGTTCGTAGTGAAAACGGCATTTTCCCCTATCGCATGTCAGAGCGATTCGCACTATGGAGCTCAGGTCACCCCCGTGCGGCGCATGCTTAATCGTATTGGTACAAAGTTCGTTGAGGACCATTCCGATTTTCAGCATCTTGTCAAAAGGGAGTGCCGTGCCGTCCGTTTCAACCTTTGGCATCGCCTCTATCCCGAACGCGCGGCAGACCTGTTCTGTCAAATGGCGCATATACTCCGCCGCATCGATCTTGGACAAATCGTTTGAGCGATAAAGCGCTTCATGCACCATCGCCATCGCCTCGATGCGGAGCTTGTTTTTTTTCAAAAGTGCTTCAGCGCTCTCCGCCTCACCGTTTTTCAACCGCAGAAGCTGCAGCCCCAACAGCGAGGCGATCTGGTTGAGGTTGTTCTTGGTACGGTGATACACCTCTTTGAGAAACAGCGCCTTTTGACGGTCGGCACGTTCGAGCTCGGCATAGGTCCTTTCCGTCGAAAGATGATAGATGATGCCAATAAAAACCACGACGAAAGTCGTCGAAAGCATATTGATCATCGGAACATGGTGAAAGACCGGGTTGGCGGCATTTTCGTTGTACAAAATGACCGCGAGCGCACTCCAAACGGTAAAATGCAGCGCCGTCAGCAGCAAAGCGTTTTTGAGCCTGAAGAAGTAGAAAAACGCGAGTACCGAGAAAAAGGGAAAGATGGTCACAAAATCGTAAAAATGACCGCCGAACATGGCCGAAACACTTTCGAACTCCACAAGCATCAGGAACAAAAGTGCAAACAGTGATGTATTATGGCTGCGCCGATAAAAGTACAAGAGCAACAAAAGCAGTACACTCAGCACGCTCTTGGTGACAAAGATATCGATGTGTCCCATCTCTAACGCGATCACGCCGAACCCTGCGAACAAAAATGCCGTCGACAGTAACAGCCCCATCAGTATTAAACGCTTGTAATCGTGCGTTTCGAACAGACGGCTCAATGGCAAATAAATCTTCATCTTCCGATTATAGCGAGATATGGTCGCCTTCAAACTAAGCAAAAAACGATAGAATTCCCTCATGAACGGAAGTAAACGTATTTTCATCGTTGAAGACGATCTGCTCTCGGCACAGTATCTCAAAGAAATGCTCGAAGCAGAAGGGTTCGAAATTTCAGGTATTTCTAATACCGCCGAAGGCGCTTTGAACACACTTTCCGCATGCGAGGCGGATCTGGTCCTGATGGACATCATGCTCAAAGGGACAATGAGCGGGTCGGAAGCCGCGATGCGCATCAAACGGGCCCATCCGGGCTGTAAAATCATCTTTCTAACCGCCTACGCCGACAAGGAGATGGTCGAACAGGCGGCCGAAGCGAAAGCGGCTGCCTACCTGATGAAGCCCTATCGTGAACGCGAGATCGTCGCGACCCTCACGACCGTACTGGCACTGCATACCGATGCGGACGAAACAGGTGGAACTATCGTTTTGAAAAATGGCTACGCCTTTAACAAATCGCAAAACCGCCTTGAACTCGACGGCAAAGAAGTACCGCTTACGGAGACGAAGCTTAAACTCATAAAAATACTTGCAGAACATAAAAACAGCGTCGTTTCCACTGGACAGCTATTGAGCTCGGCCTGGAACGAACCCAAAAAGAGCAGTACCCTTCGCTCACAGATCACCCGTTTAAAAAAGATCGTCGGAGATGATCTCGTTACCAATGTAAACGGACTCGGCTATACGATCACGACCTAACCCTGCTATAATCCGCAAAAACGGTTCAATCATGACGCTCTTTACCTCCCGCACCTTTTTATCAGACACACTGGTCGCATTGTCAGTTGCCCTCGCCTTCTCGGCATTCATCTATATTGAATATTACAACCTGCCGCACATCCGCCTCATTGAAACCCTGCTGGCGCTTGGCGCCTATTACGGCCTGCTTGCCGCGCCGCGCCGTGCCGTACTCATGGCGGGCTTCCTCATCGGACTGCTCTGGTTCTACTGGATCGGATTCAGTTTCCGCTACTACGGTATGCCATGGGCGCAGCCGCTGCTGGGACTCTTTTTCGGTTTCGTCTACCTGCTCTTTTTCGGGATGCTGGCCCTGAGTAAACAGCCGTTCATACGCGCCATCCTCCTTTTCGCCCTGACGTTTGTCGCGCCGTTCGGCTTCAACTGGATGGTGCCGGAACTGCCGCTGCTGCATACGTACTTGGGGTTTGAAAAATGGCAGTTCGCCATAATACTTTTTGCACTGGCGCTCACGGCGACCCTCAAGAACCCGTGGCGCTTTGCGGCCCTGGCGCTGCTTGGCCTCGCCTACGCCCCCGCCTACACTTCACCGCCGCTGCCGCCGCTCAAAATCAAACTAGAACAGACGCATGTACCCCAGGCGAAAAAGTGGGAACCGCAGATGCGTCTACCCAGCGTGCTGCACAATTACGAGATGATCGACAATGCCATCAGCGAAGGGTACGACCTTGTCATTCTTCCCGAATCGGTCTTCCCGCTCTTTTTAAATATGGAACCCGACCTCATCAAAGGGCTGAAAGAACGCTCGCAAAAAATCGCCATCGTCACCGGGGCGCTGCTGTATGAGAACAGCAGCAACTACAATGTCACCTACTACTTTCATGACGGGAAAATACAGATCGCCAAGAAAATGGTGCTCGTGCCGTTCGGCGAGTACATCCCTCTGCCCAAATGGATCGGCGGCTGGATCAACGACGCCGTCTTCGACGGGGCTTCGGACTACCTCGCGGCCAAGCACCCGACCGACTTTATCATCGACGGCATCCCGTTTCGCAACGCCGTCTGCTATGAAGCCACGTCCGAGCCGCTCTATCTCGGCGACCCGCGCTACATGATCGCCATGAGCAACAACGCCTGGTTCACCCCGTCCATCGAACCCACACTTCAACGGCTGCTGATGCACTACTACGCCCGCCGTCACCATACGGTGATCTTCCACAGCGCCAACGCGGCGGGTACGGGAATCGTCCGGTGATCCGCTCCGCACTGCTGGATGAATTTGACAAGATCGTTCATGCCTTTACCAACCGCAGCGGCGGTGTCAGCGAAACACCATTCGATGCGCTCAACCTTGCCTACCATGTCGGCGACGACCCGGCAGCCGTAGACCACAACCAGCGTATACTCGCAAAATGGCTGGGTTATGACGCTTCACGGCTGGTGCACATGCGCCAGATCCACTCCGACCGCGTCGTCGCCTGTGTCCCCGACATGGGCTTTGAAAGCCAGCCCGAATGCGACGCCCTCATTACCGACATTCCCGGTCAGCCGCTGATGGTGATGACCGCCGACTGCACGCCCCTGCTGCTTTTCGATCCCGTTCGCCAAGTCATCGCCGCCGTGCATGCAGGGCGCGCCGGTGCTCTGAAGAACATTGTCGCCGCTACCATCGGCACCATGGGACACCAATACGGTTCGGCCCCTGAAAACCTCTATGCGGTGCTCGGTCCGTCCATCCATGCCTGCTGCTACGAAGTGGGCCCGGAAGTCGCGGACGAAGTAGCTGAGGCAGGGTACAAGAGCGCGCTGCAGCTGCGAAAGGAACGATTCTACCTGGATGTCAATGCCATCGTGCTAAGTCAACTTGAGCGTGAAGGTGTCTTGGCTTCACAAATAGAAATCATCGACGCCTGCACCTCCTGTAACGCCAAAACCCTTTTCTCACACCGCGCCCACAAGGGCAGTACCGGCCGACAAGCCGGTGTCATTATGCTAAAATAGCATCAAAAAGGTTTGACGTGACCCTCTTTCAGCTCATTTTACTCGGCGCCACCGCTTTTTTCGCCTGGCAGATCTACAAGTTCGTCTCGAGACTGCGCGACGACGCCCCCAACCTGCCCTCGGAGAGCGAATCGCCGCGAGCGCGAGCCAAAGCGGCGCAAAAGCGTGCAGAACAGCCGACGCCTGCACCAGTGGAAGGCAACGACGTTAATGCACTGCTGGGCAAGGCCGACAATGCGTATGCCGACAATAACCTCACCGATGCACGCGTCTATCTCGAGCGTGCCGAGAAACACGACCCCGACAATCCTGAAGTACTCAACAAGCTTGCGTTCGTCCTCTTCAAACAGGGCGAGAACGAGGAAGCGCTGCGCAAGTACGAGCGTTCGCTCGCGATCGACCCCGGCGACGACCTCACCCACAACGCCGCGGCTGAGGTCCTGCGAAAACTGGGACGCTATGATGAAGCACAGGAACACTATAAGGCCGCGGTCGACATCGATGAGAACTTTGCCGAGACCTATTTCAATTACGGCGAGCTTCTGCGAGAGAAAAACGATACCGATGGCGCCAGGATGATGTTTGAAAAAGCCCTCGAACTCGATCCCGATTATGCCGAAGCGAAAACGGCGCTGGAGCAGCTGAAATGACCCAGCAGCATCTCTCCGTACTAATTGATGCCGACAACTCCCAGCCCGCTATCATCGAAGGGCTGCTGGACGAAATCGCGCAGTACGGCGTAGCCAGCGTCAAGCGCATTTACGGCGACTGGACCTCCACGCAGCTGCGCAGCTGGAAACCCCACCTGCTCGAGCACGGTATCCAACCGATTCAGCAGTTTGGCTATACGACCGGAAAAAACGCCACCGACAGTGCGATGATCATCGATGCGATGGACCTGCTCTACACCGGTAAGTTCGACGGTTTTTGCATCGTCAGCAGCGACAGCGACTTCACCCGGCTGGCCAGCCGTATCAGGGAGAGCGGACTCGTGGCCTACGGCTTCGGGGAGCGCAAGACGCCCAAGCCGTTCGTGAGCGCGTGCGACAAGTTCATCTACACCGAAAATCTCCGCAGCGACCGGCGCATGCGTGAAGCGATCGACGTGACCAAAGAGAAAAAACTGATCGCCCTGCTCACCTCCGCCGTCGATGACGCTGCAGACGATTCGGGCTGGGCGAATCTGGGGCAGGTCGGGCAGCTCGTCGCCAACAAACAGCCCGATTTCGACCCGCGCAGCTACGGGTACAAAAAACTGGGCGAACTGATTCGTGCGACCGGCGCATTCGAGATCAAAGAGGATGACCCGCTGACGAACACCCGCGGCATCTTCATCCGCAGCAAACGCAAAAGGAGATACCGAAAATGACACTCGGAGAGATCTACGACCGACTCGACGCCCTCTCGCCGTTCGCGCTGCAGGAAAGCTGGGACAACTCCGGACTGATCGTCGGTAGCAAGGCACAAGAGATTTCTACGGTCGCCCTCAGCATCGACGTCGATGAAGCCCTACTCGATTCTCTGGAGGAAGGCACCCTGCTCATTACCCATCATCCCCTCATTTTCGGCGGGCTCAAGGCACTCGATTTTACCTGTTACCCTGCAAACCTGCTCCAAAAAATGGTACAAAAAAACATCGCCAACATCGCCATGCACACCAACTTTGACCAGACCCACCTCAACCGATGGGTGGCCAAAGAGGTACTGGGACAGACGGCATTCGAACAAGAGAGCTTCGCCGCCATCTTCGATATCGATGTTTCGTTCGACCGGTTCGCCTACGACGTACAGGAGCGTTTCGGACTCAAACAGCTCAAGGCTGTCAAGAGCCACGAACGCCTCGGGCGCGTCGCGCTGGTCACAGGTTCGGGCGCTTCGCTGATGCGCGAGCTCGACTGTGACTGCCTGCTCACCGGCGACATCAAATACCATGATGCCATGGAAGCCAAAGCGCTGGGCCGCTCCATGATCGACATCGGCCACTTTGAAAGCGAACGCTATTTCCCCGACGTCCTGGCGCCGCATTTGAAAAATTTCGGATTAACGGTTATAATTTCGTCATCAAAAAACCCGTTTACATATTATTGATTTTAGGCACCTCTAAAAGAGCGGGTAGACATCAACGCCTCCGGCGATGTTTCAAACTTTCCCACGGACAAAGGAATTTCTGTGAATCAGCACCTTAAACAACTGATCGACCTTTCCAAAATCGACAAAGAGATCGATGCTTTCGACCCGCAGATTGAAGCGGCCAACCATAAATATGAATCGGCTCTCGCCAAAAAAGAGACGCTCGAAGAGAGCATAGAAGCACTCGAAAACGAAATCAAAGAGGAGCAGCTCAAACATAAGAAGAACGAACTGCATCTGGCAGAGCTCTCCGAAAAGCTTGAAGCGAACCGAAAAAAAAGTGCCGAGATCAAGACCGAAAAAGAGATGAAATCCCTGCAGCTCGAAGAAGAGATCGCCAAAGAACAGATCAGCTTCGCCAACGAAGAGATAGAGCGCCTGGACAAAATCATCGACAGCAAAACGGAACGGATCAATGATCTCAAAGCTCAGATGGAAGAAATCGACGCCAATCTCGGTAATGTCAAAGAGGAGGTCGATGCCAAACTGGCTGAGATCGATACCGAGCGCCAGAAGGTATTTGCCCGCAAACAGGAGCTCGTAAGCCAGATGAACCAGAAAGGGCTTTCGTTTTACCAGAAAATCCGCCGCTGGGCGAAAAACACCACGGCGGTACCGGTACGCCATCAGGCATGTATGGGCTGTTTCATGGTCATCAGCGACAAGGTATACGCCGATGTCATCAAAGGTGAAGAGATCGTTACCTGTCCGCACTGCGGGCGCATCCTCTACATTGAAGAAGAGGAAACCGCCGAAGCGTAAGCTTCGCATCTGACAGCGGCGCACACCATGAAGCCGTTTACCCTTTTTTATTTCATCCTGAGCGCACTGCTTTACCTTGCCGCGCTTCCGTTTCTTTTGCTTTTGAGCCTTAAATCCAAATACCGTGAATCGATTCCGGCACGTTTTTTTCTCAGACGTACTCCGCCGTTTTCCCCCGACGGCATCTGGTTTCACGCCTGCTCGGTTGGCGAAACGCGTGCGCTCAGAGCGCTGCTAACACCCTTTGAAACGGCGCAGATCCGCATCAGCACCATCACCCAGACAGGGCAGAAAGTCGCTGCGGATTACGGCTGCGAACACCGCTACCTGCCCTATGAGCTCTTTTTGCCGTGGTGGGTAAAACCCCAGCGCGCGCTTGTCGTGCTCGAAGCAGAGTTCTGGTACCTGCTTTATGCTGTCGCGCACGCCAAAGGAACAAAAGTGGTTCTGCTCAACGCCCGGATCTCGGAACGAAGCTTTCCAAAATATATGAAGATGCGCTGGTTCTACCGACGGCTGTTCGCGTACACGGACAAGGTATTCTGCCAAAGCGGCGAGGACAAGGCGCGCTTCGAGGCCCTGGGCGCGGGCAACATCGAAGTGATCGGCAACATCAAGCTCGCGCAGACGATCAACGCGACAAAAGCGTACCCCAAACCCGCCGGAACGACGATCGTCGCCGCCAGCACCCATGAAGGAGAAGAGGCACTCATCCTGGACGCGTTCTTGCAGTACAAGGCGCGCAACCCGCAGAGTCGGCTGCTGGTCGTTCCCCGACATCCCGAACGTTTCGATGCGGTGTGGCAGCTCATCGGCCAAGCGGCGCCGGAATGCACTGCTGCACGCTGGAGCACCTCGGGCGTGGAGACGCTCCATGATAACGACATCATACTTGTCGATGCCATGGGCGAACTGAACAACCTCTACGCGCTCAGCGACATCGCCGTTCTCGGCGGCGCGTTCAAAGCGGACGTAGGCGGCCACAACCCGCTCGAACCTGCGTATTTTGGCTGCCGTATCCTGACCGGCACACACTACTTCAACCAGCGCGAACTGATGCGCTACGTCGACCATGTCGACATCGTCGAAAACAGCGACCTCGCCCCCGCCCTCTTGGCGGCGGACAAGCTCCGGCCCGCTGCCATCAACGGCGGCGTCGACCTACAACCGTTTTTTGACTACCTGAAAGGCATCGCATGAAAAAATCACGCAACGACTACCGCGGCCACAGCAAAAAGCTCGAAGCCAAAAACAAGATCAAGGCCAAAGCCTTTGCCAAAAAAGATGCCGGACGCGGCAAACCCACCCGCCGAACTGCCAAAACGGAAACGACGGATGAAAGCCGATATGCCGACCGACAGCCCAGCGGCCCGAGCGACAAGGCCTACAAGCTGCTGGCGGTGCAGGAGGGCATTTCCAATGCCAAGGCCAAGGAGCTGATCGACCGGGGCCGCGTCTACGTCGGCAGCAAAAAAGTAATGATCGCCCGGGGCGAATTGCCGCTGAAAACAGAGTTTCGCGTCGAACAGATCGAGAAGGTCAAACCAATCTTCGAGAACGATGACCTCATCGTCGTGGACAAACCCGCGTTCCTCAACGCCGACGAAGTGGAACACCAGTTCAGAGGCACGCGGCTGCTGCACCGGCTCGACCGCGAAACCAGCGGGGTGCTGATGCTGGTCAAAAACGAAGAATTTCGCGCCAAAGCCATCGAAGCGTTCAAAAACGACGAGGTGTACAAAGAGTATGTGGCGTGGGTCGAAGGGGTCGTCATCGAAGAGGCCGTCATCGACGAGCCGATCCTGACCGAGAAGCGTCACGGCAAGGCGCACTCCAAAGTTTCGAATAAAGGCAAACCCGCAATCACCGAGATCTCACCGCTGGAGGTGTCAGGCAAGAAGAGCAAACTGCGCCTCGTCATCCACCACGGCCGCACTCACCAGATCCGTACCCATCTGCGCCACTTCGGGCACAGTATCATCGGCGACGAACAGTACGGCGGCCGCTCCAGCCAGCGCGTCATGCTGCACGCAAAAAAGGTCGAACTGCTGGGCATGACCTTCGAAGCGCCGGAGCCTAAAGTGTTTAAACATTTTTCCATGTCATAATGTCCGGCAAAAAAGGTAAGACCGCCATGAGACCTCTTATGCTTCTTCTCGCAACCCTCGCTTTGCTCAACGCCTTCGAACTCAAGCGCTCCGGCAGCTGGGAAGCCTACCTGGGCGGGCAGTATGTCAGCGGCGAGCGCATCGATTTCGACGGCGGGGCCAAAGCCGACCTCAACGACCGGGCCGCCTTTTTGTTCGGGTTCGGCTATAACTTCGACAACCATCTGAATCTGGGCGCTATGTTTGGTTCCTCCTCGGCCAACTACCGCGGCACTTCGGTCTGTCCCGAAACGTCCAAGGAGTGTACACCGGGCGAAACCGAGACCTTTACGGCCAGCATGTATACCAGCCAGTTCAACCTGACAGGGACCTACAACTTCATGGAAGGCAAATTCACGCCGTTCGTGCAGGGAAACCTCGGGTTCACCTACATCGATTCCGGGATTCGCTCCGGTGACGGCTACTGCTACTGGGACCCGTGGTGGGGCTATCAGTGCTACGGCACCAACTACACTGAAACCCGTTTCAACTACGGCGCACAGGTGGGACTGCGCTACGAACTGGGCTATGCCGCGTTCATCAAAGCAGGCGTCGGACTGAACTACATCGACCTCAGCCACGCCACCAACCCCGGCTTTACCGTTTACAACCTCGTGATTGGGATGAAGTTCAAGTAAGCGTTAGGGAGCCTACTCCTCCCACCATTGATCCGGATTCAGTTTCCCGTCCGCGTAATCGCGCAAAAGCGCATTGACCTCTTTTCGACTGAATGATTCGCTGTCAAAATAGTCGCCCAGCCATTCAAGGTACGCTTCGTGTTCGGGATGTTCGTCATCCTCTATTGCTTCGAGGAAATGCTCATATCCACCGACACCGCCGACATCTTCTGGAGGTCCGGCCCTGCGTCCACTGACGCACGCTGGATAACGCTTTTTCGGATCGGCATCGAACATTTTTTCAACTTTGATCTTATGTTCCCAGTTGTCACCGAAATCATACACATACAGCATCTTCTGCTTCGGCTCGTAAAAGCGCTCTTTGAGCGTTAGCTTTTTAGCATCAATCTTCGCCTCTTCGTCGCCAATGGTCTCAGTTCCGTTCATAAACTCGAACATATGCGAATTCGTCCACTCATATGCGAGCTGAATCACATGGTGAAGCTGGTAGAACGTGTACGTGTTCGGTATGTCGATCTTTCGGTAAATCGGCGGCATGATCTCTTCAATCGTGATTTCAAGCCTGAGAACCTGATCTTTCGGCAGCGGTATCTTCGGCAATATCGCCTGTGGTCTTTCTCTTAAAAACATGGTTTACTCCTAAAAAAAGTAGATACGGCAGGCTTACCCGTCACAGGTTTTTTTATACTCCGCCAGGGACGCTGCCTGATGTCCCAGAAAAACACTCAATTCCTCCAGTAAGGTTTCCATCATCTCATCTTCGTCTCTTTGCGTTCGACGAGTGTGCCGGTGATCAGATCATGGGGGAAAAGCATTTAGGGAAGGTTCTCCCTGTATACCACAAATATTTCAATACGGACTTCTTTGATGCAGTAAATAATGCTGAATCCCTGATATACAAGCTTTCTGGAATTTTCAATGATCTCTTCCGAAGGTCGTCCCGCTTTTGGAAAACGTCCAAGCGTATCTGAAATGTAATCGCGCATCTTATCCAGATATGCATCGGCTATATCGGGATTTTTCGTCTGTTCGTAAATATACCCGGCATGGGCCATAAGCTGCTGCTGAGCCTTTTGCGAAAAAACGATTTCAGTCACGATAGCTTCGCTTCGCCGCCTCGAATGCCTCATCGATAGCGACAAAATCTCCACGTTCGATCTGCGCTTTGGCCTCCTGAGCATCATGCCTCAACTGTGCATGGGTCCGGTTATACTCATCTAGCGATACCATTACAACACTCTTATCGTTTTTGGTAGTAATGATCACCTCTTCGTGCTTGTCGCACACCTCATCGATGAGAGCCTTGAGGTTGTTTCGGGCGGTGGTGTAGTTGACGGCTTGCATGGGTTGTCCTTTTTGTGACAGGTTTCTGTCATTTTAGCACATTAATCAAAAACACTCTCTGCACTTTTCACATCTTCATATGTTTAAGCAAGCTAATGATCTCTAACTTTTCGCCGCAAGACGCTTCTCGTCCAAATATGCGCTATATGCCCTAAAGGGAATGCATCTCGGTATTGGAAGCGATCGTGCCGACATCCATAGGTCAGGATGTCTGAAGTCGGATGCTATGTGGCCTCTTGGTCCTTCTGATAAAGTAACCATTTTTTCTTTTCCGGATTGTGTGCGACATGAAGCAGCCGCGTCCCTTCCATCTTATCAACGAAATATCGAAAGAATGCCATAATCGCCTACTTTTCCCATCGTTGTTTCAAATCCTGAAAGGAACAATCGGAACCTACGAGACCCACCATATCGCCCCCCCCTTTTTCGATATAATAGGGCATGTTTTTAATCAAGGCTTTCGGGTTTATTTCACTTTTGGTACTGCTTGCTTCATGCGGTGATGGTACTGGGTCTATATCTGGGGATGGATGTAGTGGACAATTCGAGTACGCCTTATCTGACGCGCATGATATTGTATCGCGTGGGATATACCATCTTGAGGGTGGGGAGCTTCTATTGAAAATGGACATCGCCAACGATCATGATATAGTGATTGCTGGTTATGACGCCAATATTTCCATTTATGACGATCAGTTGCGCTTAATAATTGTTGACTTTTCTTTTTCAGAGATTAACGCGTCATCTTTTTTTGCAGAAAGCAGGCTTATTTTATTTTTGCTATTGTTGCAAATTGCACAAAGCAAAACGGGATGATTACCGTCCGCTTGTGAGCGTCTTGTATTCGGCAAGCTCTTTACCACCTAGGTTGTCAAGTGCCAACTGATGGGATGCTTTCTCTCTGATTGCTTTCGCCGTCGCGCCTTTCTCGCTTTGTGTTCTCGCCGACTCTCTGAGCTGGGAAATAAACGCCTCACCTTACTCTTCAGTGCATGTTTCTTCGCTCCCGAGCACCTGTATAGTCGATATAGCTTCGATATCATCGGCTCGGTCACGCTAACATATATATTTTTGCTCTTTGGCTTAACCCCGGGGCTCATCATTAATCTATAGGGCGCCTCTAAAAACCCTTAAAAAGAGCACCAAAGCGACAGAGCTGTAAAATAAAGAGAAAAACTGAGGAATAGATGCGCGGACTATTCGACTATGAATATCAACTTAAATCAATCAGCACCAACCACCGTTACAGAAACTGGAGAAGGTGATTGACTGGGGATGGTTCCACTTTTAGAGAACAACTGCATGCCTTTTTGTCATCAATTTGTCTCAACTCCCCTCAAAGCCGCTTTCGCTATAATACACACAATTTTTTCCCAATTGCCCAACATAGTTTCAATCATAAATTTTCCAAACTCAAGGAGCACCCGTGTTTGACACTCTGACGGATTCGTTTACGTCCGCCATCAAAAAAATCCGCTTTCACGACGATGAGAAGGCGCTAAAAAAAGCGCTGACCGAGCTCAAGAAATCTTTGCTCAAGGCCGATGTGCATCACAAGGTCGTCAAGGAGCTGATCGGCCGTGTCGAGATCGAGACGAAAAAGGCCGGCATCGGCAAGGACCAGTTCCTGGACGCCATGCGCACCGTACTGTACGACCTGCTGAAAACCGATGGCAACCAGGGCTTTGTCTTTGCGGCCAACCCGCCGACCGTCATCCTGATGACCGGCCTGCAGGGTTCGGGTAAAACAACCACGACCGGCAAGCTCGCGCACTGGCTCAAAGAGCAGAAAAAGAAAAAAGTACTTGTCGTCGCGGCCGACCTGCAGCGGATGGCGGCGGTCGAACAGCTGCGCCAGATCACGGCGCAGATCGGCGTTGAGCTCTATGACGACGAAGCGACCAAGAACCCCGTCGAAGTGGTTCAAGCCGCGATGGCCAAAGCGAAAAACAGCCTCTACGACGTCGTGCTGATCGATACCGCCGGACGCCTCGCCATCGACGAAGAGCTGATGGACGAACTCAAAGCCGTCCGCGACGCCGCCAACCCCAGCGAAATCTTCTATGTCGCCGACTCCCTCACAGGGCAGGATGCCGTGCGTACCGCGCAGAGTTTTAAAGAGCAGATCGGCATCGACGGGGTGATCCTCAGCAAGTACGACGGCGACTCCAAGGGCGGCGTCGCGCTGGGCATCGCCTCGCAGGTGCAGGTGCCCCTGCGCTTCATCGGCGCGGGCGAAAAGATGGCCGACCTCGAGATCTTCATCCCCGACCGCATCGTCAACCGCCTCATGGGATTGGGCGACATCGAGGGGCTGGCGGAGAAGACCGCGAATGTCATCGACGAAAAACAGGCCAAAAAGCTCACGCAGAAGATCAAAAAAGGACAGTTCAACTTTAATGACTTCCTTGAGCAGATGGAGAGCATGAAAAAGCTGGGCTCCATGAAATCGCTCATGGGCATGATCCCCGGCATGGGCAATATGTCCAAGGCACTGGGCGACCTCGACCTTGAAAACTCGCAGGAGATCAAGCAGATTAAAGCGCTGGTCAGTTCCATGACTCCCAAAGAACGTGAAAATCCCGATCTGCTCAACAACAGCCGAAAACAGCGCCTCGCCAAAGGGGCCGGAATGGAGCAAATGGACGTCAACCGTATCCTCAAACAGTTCAAGAACGCCGCCAAGATGGCCAAGAAGTTCTCCGGGAAAAAAGGGATGCAAGACCTCCAAAACATGATGAGCCAGATGCAAGGCGGCGGATTTCCGAGATAAGAAGAGTTTACTTCCGTAAATTTTTCCGCTATAATTCCGCCAACGAATGACGCTGGTGAACAATACCTCTGTGACACTTGCGTTTCGCAAACCGAAAGGTTGGCAACGGAACGTCTCCGACAAGACGGCAAGAGGCCCGCGGATGCACTGCTAGAGTGACTCCTTCATCGCACCGCGTGCCAATGCCCCTTTTTTTCGACTTCCCACCAACTTTTCAAAACTATTTGATTAAGGAAACAACATGACAACAATTCGTCTGACCCGTATGGGACGTAAAAAACAGCCTTTCTACCGCGTCGCGGTTACCGACTCCCGCAAACGCCGTGACGGCGGCTGGATCGAGCTGATCGGCTGGTACAACCCGATGACCAAAGAGCAGAAAATCGACGAAGATCGTCTGAATTACTGGATTGGCGTCGGCGCACAGATGAGCGACCGCGTCAAAAAGATTACCGGTAAGTAATCACGGATGGTTACTGATTTCGTCGCCGGATACGCACGCCTGATTGCCTCTTGCCCAGAGGATATCCGCGTCGAGATGCATGAGAACGATGACATGGCAGAAATCATACTCTATGCCAATGCTGCCGACATCGGTAAACTGATTGGTAAAGAGGGCAAGATGATCGGCGCCATCAAGACCGTGATTTCAGGTTGCAAAGCCAAAGACGGCAAAAGCTACCGCATCAATGTCGAAGCGGCAGAATAACGACCGGCTTCTGCATATTGCCACGCTGGGCCGCACCGTCGGCCTGCACGGCGATATGAAACTGAACCTCCATACCGATTTCCCCGAACAGTTCATCCCCGGCGAGACCTTTTTTACCAAAGAGCGTACCCCCATTGTCTTTGATGCCGTCAACCTTGATCGTGAACTGGTCCGCCTGCAGGGCATCGACACTCCCGAAGCGGCGAAACGCTACACCAACACTATGATCTACACCACCTACGGACGCACCCGCGCGGTATGCCACCTTGAACCCGGACAGTATTTCTGGTTTGACATTGTCGGTGCTGTGGCGAAAGAAGAGGGTGCGCGTCTTGGCAAAGTGCTCGAGATCGAACGTATCGGCGCGGTGGATTACCTGCAGATCAAGACCGACGACGCTTTTGTCAAAAAAGGGCTTCCCAAACAGTTTCTCGTTCCGTACCAGCCGCCGTTCATCGTCAACGTCAATACGGATGAGGGGGTGATCGACCTGACCGGGGCGCTTGGCATCCTGGAGGCGTCATGACCTTTACCTACGTCACCCTCTTTTCAAACCTCATCGAGGGGTATTTCCAGGACTCTATCTTGAAACGGGCGCAGGAGAAGGGGCTGTTTCACGTCGATTACCTCAATCCGCGCGACTTCACGACAAACAAGCATGGCAAGGTGGACGACACGGCCGTGGGCGGCGGAGCCGGCATGGTCATGACACCGCAGCCGCTGTTCGACACGCTCTCACACCTCAAAACGCAAGATCCGGAGGTGCACATCGTCGTCGCCACGCCTGTCGCCAAACCTTTTACCCAAAACGATGCGAAACGCCTTGCCAAAAAGCGCCATATCGCCTTTGTCAGCGGCCGCTACGAAGGCATTGACGAACGGGTCGTCGAGACCTTTGCCGATGAAGTGTTCAGCATCGGCGATTACATCCTCACCGGCGGGGAGCTGCCCTCGCTGGTGATGAGTGATGCCATCGCCCGCAACATCGACGGTGTGCTTGGCAATATGCAATCGCTTGAGACCGAAAGCTTCGAAACGCAACTGCTCGAAGCCCCCGCGTTCGGAAAACCGCCCGTTTTTGAAAATCTGGCCGTGCCATCAGAATTCTTAAAGGGAAACCACAGTAAAATTTCGGCACTCAAATTCGCCTTGTCAGAATGCAAGACAAAATTCTTCAGGCCTGAGCAGCTAAAAAAGCATAGAAAAAGGACATTGTATGAGAAATAAATACATCGAAAATTTCGAAAACGCTCAAGTCGCTGAAAAAAACATTCCTGATTTCCGCGCCGGTGATACGGTACGCCTCGCAGTCACCATTAAAGAGGGTGACAAAACTCGTGTTCAGAACTACGAGGGCGTCTGTATTGCCATGCGCGGTCAGGGAGCGGGCAAGACTATCACGGTTCGAAAAATCGGTGCCAACGGCATCGGCATCGAACGTGTTTTCCCGATCTACAGCGACAGCATCAACGAAATCAAAGTACTTCGCCGCGGACGTGTCCGCCGTGCGAAACTCTTTTACCTGCGTGACCGCGCCGGTAAATCCGCACGTATTAAAGAGCTTCGCAAATAAGCGCGGCTCTTTAGTTCCCTATTCAACTCTCCGTCCGACTTTAAACAGATTCTGATTAAAATCTCGCCATTGGATGTAACCGATCCGCGATGATTGTTCGTTACGATTGCACACCATTTCATTAAGGACGAAATTGGACTATTTCGACGACCTAAAATCCGTCTGTACTATCAACTCTTTTACAAAAAACAAACCTGGTGTCGACCGAGTAGGCACACTGTTCGATGATTGGCTTGTACCACTTGGATTCGATGTTCATATTTACGAACGTGAACGCATTGGAAACCATCACCACTATAAAAGCCGACAGGCAGCGGGTAAAAAGCTGCTGCTGCTGGGCCACCTGGACACGGTGTTCCCCGAGGGAAAGTTCGAATCCTACCATGATGACGGCACCTGGGTCTACGGTCCCGGTGTATGCGATATGAAAGGCGGAAACATTGTCGCGCTTGAAGCGCTTCGCAGGCTCAAGGCACACGGCCGCGACATATGCAATATCGACATTCTTTTCGTCAGCGACGAAGAGAGCGGCAGCGACGACTCCAAACTCCTGACCGCCGAACTGGCAAAAGCGTACGACTACTGCCTTGTCTACGAAGCCGCAGGAGCGCACGGAGAAGTCGTTGTCGGGCGCAAAGGCGTGGGCACCTTCACCATCGATATTACCGGCGTCGCCAAACACGCCGGTAACTTCTACGCCGAAGGGGTCGATGCCAATCTGGAAGCCTCCTATAAACTTCAAAAACTCGTTGCCCTCACCGATCTGGAGAAAGGAACCACCGTCAATGTCGGCAAAATCGAAGGCGGCATCGGGGCCAACACCATCTCTCCGCACGCGCATCTGCTTTTCGAGATCCGCTATAAATATGAAGCGGAACGCGACCGGCTACTGGCCGCCATCAATGAGATCGTGGCAACTTCGTATGTGAAAGGCACCACCGCCGTGCTCGGCGGCGGCATTCAGCGTGACGTCATGGTCCATACAGCAACAACAGACGCATTCGTCAAAACGCTTGAAGCAATCATCGGTGAACCTCTCCCGACCGAAGAGCGCGGCGGTGTCAGCGATGCCAATATCGTCAGTGCCGCAGGCGTACAGACGCTTGACGGTTTCGGCCCCTATGGCGATGGAGACCATACAGTGCATGAGCGCGCACTCAAATCGACGTTCGAAAGCAGAATAGCGCTCTCTGAAAAGCTCTTCACCCATTTTATCACCCATCTGAAATTTTAAAGGAGCACCATGCGTAAAGTCGGATTATGGATGTATCAAAACGGCGGTGGCGATGCCATTGAGCAAAAAATCGTCACCCAGCTTCGCGAACGGGAGATCGAGGCGGTCACCGGGCTGGACCTGCGTTTCTCGGTCGCTTCGAGCGACGGCATCATCTGCAACGGCACCAACGTCAGTGAGCTTGATGCATTCTTTTCCTACAATGCCGGTGAACAGACGGTGATGCAGGTCTATATGTACGAAGTGCTCGCTTCGCAAATTCCCACCATTAACAATTTCAACGCCTTCAAGCTGGCTGAGGACAAATTCCACTCCAACATGGCCATGGCGGCGGCAGGTGTGCGCACCTCCGATTTTCTGCTGACACACCGAGAAAGCACCGAGGCGATCGAGGCAAAGTTCGACGAGTGGGATAAAATGGTTTTCAAACCCATTGACGGCTGGGGCGGCGCGGGGATGGCGCTGCTGGAGAACCGCGCGATGTTCGAAGCGCTCAAACCCTTTTTGAACCAAATGGATATCCGCCATATCTATGTTGAGCGCTTTATCCAGAACGATTTCAGCGATTTTCGCGTCGACATCGTCGACGGCGAGTTCATCGGCTGTTACGGGCGCAAGGCGGGGGATCGCGACTGGCGCACCAATGTCACCTCCGGCGGCAGTGTCATCATACGCGAGGTCAATGACGAAATCATCACTATCGCCAAACGGGCAACCAAAGCGCTTGGTCTGGAGATCGGCGGCGTTGACATTCTTTACGATACGGAGCGAGAAGAGTACGTCGTTCTGGAAGTCAACGGCATCCCGGCATTTGCAACACCGGAACAAGAGGCGATGGGACTGAATTTCAA
>JANTHE010000011.1 GCA_024762585.1 Sulfuricurvum sp.
TCGTCTTCTCTCAGCGGTGCGAAACGCGGATCGTGAAAGGCGGCGCTTTTGGCGTTGGCAATCACATCATCATACAACGAAGTGTGCGGTACAATCGAGCCGATGCAGCCGCGCAGCTCCTTGCCGTCAACTTTGAGTGTGACGAAAGTCGCCCGTTTCTCGGTCAGCTCGGGAAACTTGGCTGTCAGCGCTGACTTTTCGTAGGGAAATGGATGCCCGAACATCTCTTCGATGGAGGCGCGGGCGAGTTTGAGTAGTAGTTCATTCAGTGTCATAATGTATTCCTTTTTGGACCATTATAACATATATTTGTTACAAAAGGTAACACAAGTGTACTAGCCGTGAAGTTCTTCGGTGGGGATCTGTACGACGTGCAGCACTCTGATGGCGACCATGACGACGATGACCTCGAACAAGGAGGCGAGGATCAGGGCGTAGTAGTGCAGCTGGTCGATGCTGTGGTTGTAATAGGCCAGGGTCGTGATGGCAATAAGCAGTGTCAGCGGCATGGCATGGCTGAGCCCGATGCGCAGGGCATCGCGCCATCCGACGGCGGGCGTGAAAATCTGCGCGGCGATGAGGCGGATGGCGATCATCAGGAACGTGACCATCAGTGCTTTGGGGATGAGCCCTTCCATCAGCAGTGCACCCAGGTCGAAGGTAGTGCCGATATAGATGAAAAAGAGCGGGACGAGAAAGCCGAACCCGAAGCTCTCCAGTTTCTCCGGCAGTTCGTGTTTATGCTCAAAAAAGGTCGGGATAAACATCCCGGCGATAAACGCGGCAAAGGCGAGCTCCAGATCAAGGTAGAGCATGATGGAGACCAGCAAGAACAGAATGCCGATGGAGAGTCGGACATCCTGCTCCTTGTTATCTTCATGCGGCATCAGCATAGTGGCGACCTCGGGATACCACCAGAAAAAAAGCTGCAGCAGCTTGAACAGCACGACGATCAGCACGATGAACAGGATCAGCGCCCCGATGGTCTGAAACAGCCCCATACCGAATCCCGACTGCATGGCGGCGGAGGAGACGGTGAGAATGGCGATGGAGAGCACCTCACCGATTCCGCCCGAGATCATCGCCAGCTGCAGCCACTGGGTTTTGCCGTACTCTTTGCCCAGTGCAGCCACCAGCCCTACGGAGATGAGCGGCAGCAGGATGAAAAAGATGCGGCTGAGTTCAAAGTACCAGACGGCCAGTGCCGAAAGCGCATAGAGCGAAAGCAGGTATAGCGTAATGCGCTGCAGCAAAATACGATCTGTGCGTAAAAAACTTCGAAGATTGATCTCCATGCCCGCAAGAAACATCAAAAACAGAAAACCGACCTCGGCGACGAATTCGAAAAGGTGGCTGCCGTGCAGCAGCCCGGCGTACCCTAAAAATGCGCCAAGAATGATTTCGATGGGAGTGGTGGGGATGCGCAGCAGTTTCGCGATGAACGGAGAGAAGATGATGATCAGCGCGAGGGTGATGATCAGCGAGATATCATGATGCATCGTTTACTCCGCGACGCGGTCTGCGACATCCAGTCCCAAAGACGCGAGCATAGCGAGGTCGACGTTACGGTCGCGTCCTGCGGTGGTGAGGTAGTTGCCAATGACGATGGAGTTGGCACCGGCGGCAAAGATCTCGCCCTGGCGTTCACCGAACATCAGTTCCCGTCCGCCGGCGACCATAATGCGCTCCGCATTTGGGAGCATCCCGCGCGTCAGCGTGATCAGCTCCAGTGCCTCGTTCGTCGTGAGCGGATTGGGCCCCAGCGGGAGCGCGGGATTGTGATGATAGAAGTTGATGGGGACCGAGACGGGGTTCAGCGAGGCCAGCGATTCGAGCATGCTGACACGGTCCTTGTGCGTTTCGCCCAGCCCGAAGATGCCGCCTGTGATGAGCTTGAGTCCGACAGCGTTGACGTTCTTGCAGGTCTCATAGCGCTCGTCCCAGGGGTGAGTGGTACAGATTTCAGGGTAGAAGGCGCGCGCGGTCTCGAGGTTGTGGTTGTAGGCCTTGACACCTGCACGCTTGAGCGTTTCGAGCTGAGCCACCGAAGCGGTGCCGTTGCAGGCGATCAGCCGCAGCCCAGGCACGGCGGCATTGACGGCCTCGGCGGTTTCGCAGACGAAATCGAGCGTGCGTTCGTCAAGCCCTTTGTGCGCGGTCACAAGGCAGAAGCCGAGCGCACCGGAAGCTTTGGCGGCGCGGGCCTCTTCGATGATGTCCGGGATGGGCTTTTGTTTGTAGCGCTCGATGTCGGCCTTGTAGCGCACGCTTTGCGAGCAGAACCTGCAGTCTTCGCTGCAGGTGCCGCTGTTGATGTTGCTGATGGCGCACAAAAAGACCTTCTCGTTCATTGTTCCTCTCTTTCAAAGGTGAAGTGGCGCGCGTGAAACTGCGTCTCCTCCACCCTCCGGCTGTACTGGGTAACGATGAATCCCTCTTCCCGGACTTCAAGCATAGCGCACTCCGACACCGGTTTGGAGCGTGCGCAGGCTTCGCCGGGGTTGAGAAAAAGCGCGCCGTTCTTGAAATCGCACTCAAAGGTGTGCGTATGGCCAAAGAGGATCACCTCCGCGTCAGCACTCATATAAAAGGGCAGGTGCATCAGTTTGAACTTCGTACCGGCCAGTTTGAAGTAATGCGGCTCCTGCACGAGGTTGTAGCGGTTGTGCACTTCCGCCAGATGGGGGTCGTTGTTGCCGTAGACGGCAAGGTAGCGTTTGCCGCTCTTTTTTAGCTGCTGCAGCATCTCCTCTTTGACGATATCGCCGCAGTGAATGAGAAACTCGGCGCCTTCGGCCACAAGATGGTCGATGACGGTCTGTGAATACTCGATTTTTTTATGGGTATCCGACAGAAGGCCGATTTTCACGCCATCTCCTCGACCGGCGTTCGGTGCTTGCATTTGACGCACTCGTAGACCTCTTTGCCGCGGTAGGTGCGTTGTGCCAGCACCCCGTCGCACCCTTCCTGATCGCACTTTTTATCGGTAGGTTCGAATTTGGAGATGAACTTGCATTTGGGGTAGTTTTCGCAGCCCCAGAATGCGCCGCGCCGTGATTGGCGGAAGAGCAGTTTTCCGCCGCAGTCGGGGCAGGGGACCTTCGCCTCCTTGGGCGCTTCGAGCGGACGGGTGTTTTTGCATTTGGGGTAGGCGCTGCAGGCCAGGAATTTGCCGTTACGCCCGTTTTTGACGACCATCGGGCTGCCGCACTTGTCGCACACTTCGTCGGTGGTTTCGGGTTCGGGCGCGGCTTTGGCGTTGCCCTCCTCGTCGACCTGCTCGGTGTATTTGCATTTGGGAAAACCGCTGCAGGCGATGAACTTGCCGTAGCGGCCCGAGCGCATCAGCAGCTCCGAACCGCATTCGGGGCAGTTGCGGCCTATGGGCTCGGCAAGCTTGAGGCTTTTGATCTCTTTTTTGCCCTTGGTGATTTCATCCATGAACGGAAAGTAGAACTCCACAAGCACTTTCTGCCAGTCGTGATGTTCGTCGGCGATCTTGTCGAGGATCTCTTCCATGTTCGCGGTGAAATTGGCATCGACGATTTCGGGGAAATGCTTCTCGAGCATTTCGGTCACGGTAAAGGCGACCTCGGTGGGAACGATCTGGCGCTTCTCCAGGGTGATGTAGTTGCGCGCTTGCAGGGTCGAGATGGTCGGGGCATAGGTCGAAGGTCGGCCGATCCCTTCGGCTTCGAGCTTCTTGATGAGGCTGGCTTCCGAGTAGCGTGAGGGCGGCTCGGTGAAGTGCTGGGTCGGTTTGATGGACTCGATGGCGATGGCCTGCCCCTGTTCCAGCGCTGGCAGTAGCTTGTCCTTGTCATCCGTACCGAGCACCCGGTAAAAACCGTCAAAGATCAGTTTGCGCCCGGTCGCCTTATACTCGGCGCTGTCGCTCCTGAAGATGATGGATTGCTGTTCAAAGACGGCGTCGGTCATCTGGCAGGCGAGGAAACGGGTGTAGATAAGCCGGTAGAGTTTGATCTCGTCGGGTTTGAGGTATTGCGCGGCGACCTCGGGCGTGAATTCGAGCATTGTCGGGCGGATCGCTTCGTGCGCTTCCTGGGCCCCCTTGGCCTTTTTGCCGTAGGCCTTGGGCGATTTGGGCAGGTATTTGTCGCCGTAGGTGCTCTTGATGGTGTCGCGCGCGGCGCTGACGGCCTCTTTGGCCATATTGAGCGAGTCGGTACGCATATAGGTAATGACCCCTGACGTGCCGTTAGGTGTCTTGACCCCTTCGTAAAGCGCTTGCGCGATCATCATGGTCTTCTTGGGCGAGAAACCGAGTTTGCTCGAAGCGGTCTGCTGCAGCGTCGAGGTCATGAACGGAGGCGGTGTGCTCGTTTTTCGCTGTTTGGTCTCGATGGAGGCGACGGTGAAGGCTTCGGACCGAATCCGTTGCGTCATCTCCTCGGCCTTCGCCTGGTTTTTGATGGCGAGCTTGTCGAGCTTCTTTCCCTCGAAGCTGTAGAGGTTGGCGTCGATGCCCGGGGTGAACACGGTGTCGATGGTCCAGTACTCTTCGGGTTTGAAGGCTTTGATCTCGCGTTCGCGGTCGACGATGATTTTGAGCGTCGAGGACTGTACCCGTCCGCCCGAGAGTCCTTTTTGGATCTTGGAACTCAGCAGCGGCGAGAGTTTGTAACCGACTATTCGGTCGAGCAGACGGCGTGTCTGCTGGGCGTTGACGCGGTCCATGTCGATCTTGCGCGCGGTTTCAAGCGCGTGGTTGATGGCACTCTTGGTGATCTCGTGAAAGACGATGCGCGGCAGGGTTTCGGGGTCGCGCTTGATAGCATGGGCGATATGCCAGCCAATTGCTTCTCCTTCGCGGTCCTCATCGGTCGCGATATAGATTTCGTCCGCTTTTTTGGCCAGTGTCTGAATCTGTTTGACCGTGGGGGCGTTCTCCTTGGAGACGCTGTATTCCGGGGTCAGAGTGCGGGCTTCTTCGTCCACCTTGATGCCGAAACGGCTTTTGGGAAGGTCGCGAATATGGCCTTTTGAAGCAATGACCTCATACCCTTTTCCCAGAAAGTTTTTGATGGTTCGGGCTTTTGCCGGGGATTCAACGATGATAAGTTTCAATCGGTTTCCTATATATAGTATATGTGTTTTTGGTCTGCAAGTGTAGCGAAAAAAGTTTTAACGGCGTAAAGGGCTGTATATTTTGTATAATGATGGCATCTAAGATTCAGGAACGCATATGGAAACGATACAGACACGACTGCCGGACGAAGCTCGGTCACAACCGGTCAAGAATGCTTTTCGGCTTGGACTGGAGTTTATGGACAGGAACAGAATGCTTGCGGCAATGACGATGGGGCTTTTTTTTCTTCTGACACTGCTGGAAATGATCCCGCTATTGGGGCTGGTTGCTTCGGTTGCACTCGGCGTCTTTGCTCAGTCAGTACAGATCTATGTCGGCCGGACTTTTGCGAATGCAGAAAATATCGAAAGCTTTGTACGTGAGGCCGAGAAAACGACGTTAAAGAACTTTCTAACACGCTATCAGGCACCAGCCTTCGGTGCATGGTTGGGTTGGATTGCGCTGAGTGTTCTGTTTATGGTGCTGTTTCTCCTCTTTTTGGGGATGAGCGGCACCGAACTGTCAGGATTTGACGAAACATCACTGCAGAACGAGGAACAGGTATATGCGTTGCTGGTTTCATTTGTGGGTGCAGGAACCCCAGTGCTGCTGTTGTCGCTGGTGTTGGCATATGTCTATCCTATTGCGCAGGGGCGGGTCATCATGTCTGAAAGCTTCGGAGAAGCGTTTAAAGCGGTCTTTTCAATTTTTACACCTTCTGTATGGGCCTCAGCGATGCGGGGTGAATATTTCTCTTTTGTCTTCTTCTTTTCTCTGGCGCTGATCGGCATTGTTTTTTTGGTGTTCGCTACGATGATGCTGTTGATGCTGATCCCTTTCCTTGGAACTGTTTTGATTATTGTCTGGATGATTTTTCTCATCTACGCATTTATGCTGATTCTGGGCATTGCAAATGTTATGGCGAAGAAGATTGCCGAAGGCTAAGGGAGAGCAGGGATGCCATAAAAGCGTTGCCGTTTAGTAGATCCGAATGGTCTTAAAAACTGCATCCCCGATAACCGAACGCTTCGATCGCTTTTAATACGCTCTTCGTAATTTGATGTACTTCTTCATCATTCAGCCGATGGTGGCAGGGCAGTTGCAGAAGCCCTTTGTAAAAATCTTCAGTCACCGGCAGCCGTATCGATTCGTTTTTATAGGCGGTTGTCTTGTATGCAGGTTTGTAACAGAGTGCCACTTCGATGCCGCAGTTTCGGATGGCATCATAAATATCTTCTTTCGGACAGTAGAGCGCCGGCGTGAGCAGTAGCGGATAGGTTCGTAGATCGTCATCAGGCGATTTTGCGATGCGGTCGATCAACCGGTGTTCCGATAGTGCCGCATCGAGTTTCGCAATATGTTCCCTGCGCCGTTCGTGTGCGGTTTCAAGCAGGGCAGTCTGCTCGAGCGCGAGGGCTGCGGAAAACTTGCAGAGCCCGGAATCGATGCCGGGAAACAGAATGTCGTAGTTCCATTTGGAGCCGACTTTCTTCCCGCCGTTTCGATAGCGCAACAGTGCTTCTGCGATATCGGAGTCGCAGGTCAGTACGAAACCGGTCGGTGAAACGCCTTCAGGCATCAGTGCGTCCATGGACCAGATAGTCGGGGATTGTACGTTGAGTGGTGCAAGCGACGCGGTGGCATCTTCGATGACGGTGATGTTATCCGGTAATGGGGTGTAACTGGCCTGAATGCCTTCAAAATGGTATATCAATGCGGTATGAACGGGCCTGCTTGCCAAGGCTGCAAGCGATCGGGCGTTAAGGTTTCCGTTGAGGTTGATTTCACTGAAGGCAGGGATGGCTCCGATCCCGGCTAGGGCGGCATAATGGTAATCTGGCCCCATAGCAGTGGTGATGACGGCATCGTTTTTGGCGACCCCGACAGCATTGAGTGCTGCCATCGTGGCACATTGTGGTGAAGTAAAGGCAACGGCAAAACGGCATCCGTGATAGTTACACACAGCGGCTTCGAGTTTTTCGACACTTAAAACTGTAGGGGCAATCGTCCGTTGTGAAAGTATTTCGTGTTCACGGCCTCGGGGGGAGATTGGAATCATTTGTGGTCGGTGCCGGGAATTCCATTGTCGAGGATGCTTTCAAGCTCACGATGCCGCTCGGGGATTTTTTCAGGTTGATTCGGCAGTTCTTCAATCAAAAAGCATTGCTCTTGTTCTGTTTTTATTTCTGACAAATGCATGGGTCGGTTTTTAACCCACAAAGCCAACAGATAGGCTTTGGTACGCTGACCTCCAAGTATCATTGCAGCAGAGCATGACAAGAGAAACGATCCGATCATCCAGGCTTTGAAATAGACAGTATCGCTGACATCTATGACAGATGCGTAGAGTAACATGAGATCATGCTGCCCTGTCAGTAGCACCAGCAGGGTGAAAAAAAGAAGATAAGGCAACAGCATAAAAATAACAAATATCATGAATGGGTTGATATCGATTTGTTGCTGTAGCCTGGATTGCTCATAAGTTGTCATGGTAAAACGTCTCCTTGCACATTAAGTAAATGAGATCGTTAAATGGTTTTCGATGGCAATCGCTTCGCTTCAGCGCACATTTACTGTTGGTGCAATGGTAACATACTGTTGGTTTGCCGAGTTCCGGTAGAGGGTTCAAAGCGGTAGTTGAAGGAGCATTTATGGTGTAAAAAGTTGACAATTTAAGTAATTTATAATCTATGCGGAGCTATAATTTCGTCCTCTTTAAGCCATTTTGGTCCCATAGCTCAGTTGGTAGAGCACCACCTTGACATGGTGGTGGTCACAGGTTCAAGTCCTGTTGGGGCCACCATTTTCCCTCATCTTTTTATAAATTTCACTTTAAAAAGAATCATTTAACATAGCGCAGTACCAATTTTCGATAAAATCACGCCATTATTTTGCACATTTAGGAAAAAAGAACATATGGATGCCATAGCACTCAAACACGACGGCGAGATCGTCGACCTTCAGACGGCGGAGGCGAAAGGGATCGACGGCGAACCGGTTCCATACGGCGACAGCGAAGAAGCGCTGGAGGTCATACGCCACTCCACGGCGCACCTGATGGCGCAGGCGATCAAGAAACTGTACCCCGATGCGGAGTTTTACGTCGGTCCGGTGATTAAAGACGGGTTCTATTACGACTTCAAGGTGAAAGAAGAGATTGGCGAGGGGGATCTAAAGCGCATCGAAAAAGAGATGCTGAATTTAGCAAAGAAGAAGTACCCTATCACACGCTACGAAATCAGTATGGACGAAGCGCGCGAGAAGTTTGCGCAGGACCATCTCAAGCAGGCGGTGCTGGATATGATCCCGAGCGAGACGGTATCGATCTACAAACAAGACGATTTTGAAGACCTCTGCCGGGGACCGCATGTGCCCAATGTCCGTATGCTGCGCGCGTTCAAGCTGACCAAGATCGCCGGTGCGTATCTCGGCGGTGACAGTAAGAACGAGATGCTGACGCGTATCTACGGCGTCGCATTTGCCGATAAAGAGACCCTTAAAGCCTACCTGACCCGTATGGCTGAGGCGGAAAAGCGCGATCATCGCAAGATCGGGAATGAAATGAAGCTCTTTACATTCCGCGAAGAGGTCGGAGCGGGTTTCCCGATCTGGCTGCCGGCAGGAGGACGCCTGCGTTCTCGCTTGGAGGGGCTGCTGTTCAAAGCGCACCGCAAGCGCGGTTACGAGCCGGTCCGTGGGCCCGAGATGCTGCGTTCGGATCTTTGGATGACCTCGGGGCACTATCAGAACTATGGCGAAAACATGTACTTTACCGAAATCGACGATGTCGAGTTCGGGGTCAAACCGATGAATTGCGTCGGGCACATCAAGGTGTACGAACACGACTTGCACTCCTACCGTGACCTGCCGCTGAAATATTTTGAGTACGGCGTCGTGCACCGCCACGAGATGACGGGGGCGCTGCATGGGCTTTTCCGTGTCCGCGAGTTTACGCAAGACGATGCGCACATCTTCTGTACCACCGAGCAGATTGAGGAGCAGATCATCGAGGTGATCGATTTCGTCGACAAGATCATGAAGACGTTCGAGTTCGACTACAAGATGATGATCTCGACCAAACCGGAGAAGGCGGTCGGTGATGATGCCGTCTGGGAAGTATCCACGAAAGCACTGAAAACGGCGATGGAGAAAAATGAGCTTGCTTATGAGATCGACGAGGGCGGCGGAGCGTTCTACGGCCCCAAGATCGACATCAAGATCACCGATGCCATCGGCCGCGAATGGCAGTGCGGTACGGTGCAGCTGGACTTCAATCTGCCGGAGCGATTTGCGCTTGAATATACGGGCGAAGGCAACGCCAAAGTACAACCGGTCATGATTCACCGCGCGATTTTAGGTTCATTTGAGCGATTTATTGGTATATTGACGGAGCATTACGCTGGGGAATTCCCGATGTTCGTCGCTCCGACGCAGGTGGCGATCATTCCGATCGCCCAGACGCATAACGCGTATGCGAAGGCGCTGTCGGACCGCCTGTTGGACATTGGGGCGGATTCGGAGATTTTCGATAAGAACGAAAGTCTCAACAAACGGGTCCGAACGGCGGAAAAAGGACGGGTGCCTATGATCATCGTAATCGGCGATGACGAGGTGGCCAACAAAAAAGTGGCAGTACGCGACCGTCGGGAACGGACGCAGTATGAGCTTTCCGAGGAGGAATTCATTTCACTGATTCAGAAGAAAATTAATGAGGTACATTTTTGAGTAAAAAGCAAGACCGCGTCATCATGAACGATGACATCCGAGCCCATGAAGTACGCTGCGTTGTCGACGGCGGAGAAGCGTTAGGTATCGTCCCGACGGACGTCGCCATGGACAAAGCAAATGAACTGGGGCTCGATCTTGTTCTGATCTCGCCGAGCGCGAAACCGCCGGTAGCGAAGATTATGGATTATGGTAAGTTCAAGTACCAAGAAGAGAAGAAGAAGAAAGAGGCCAAAAAGAAGCAGGTCAAAATCGAGGTCAAAGAGGTCAAACTCTCCGTGAAGATCGCCGACAACGACATCAGCTACAAGGTTAAGCATGCCCGTGAATTCCTGGAAGCAGGAAAGCACGTAAAGTTCCGTGTCTTTCTGCGCGGTCGTGAAATGGCCCACCCCGAAGCGGCCAGAGATGTACTGCTCAAGGTCTGGCCGATGGTCGAGGATCTTGGGGTGATGGACAAACCGCCCCGTCTGGAAGGGCGCTATTACAATATGCTGGTATTGCCCAAAAAAGACGACAAGAAAAAATAGCCTGCCCTCCTTAAAAAGCCCGCACAACGGCGCGCTTTTTCCAACTATGCCAATTTAATATTATTTACGCTATAATCGCGCTCTCAATTTATACCCGCATAATTGCGCTATAAATACGAAGAAGACAGAAAGGATCCAACGATGCCAAAGATGAAATCGGTCAAAGGTGCTGTCAAGCGCTTTAGTGTTAAAAAAAGCGGCAAAGTTAAACGCGGTACTGCATTTCGCAGCCACATTTTGACTAAGCAGGACGCCAAGACACGCCGCAAGCAGAACACCCCGAAGTATCTGACAAGTACAGATGCTGCCAACGTCAAAGCAATGATCGCATAAGACGCGATTCAATTTAACTCTCCAGAAGATAGCTGGGCAAGTCCGCTAAGCGGCACCTGAAACAGTGAAAGACCTGAACAGGTAAAGAAAGGAAAAAAATGCCAAGAGTAAAAACAGGCGTTGTAAGACGCCGTCGCCATAAAAAAGTCCTGAAACTCGCACGCGGTTTCTACAGCGGTCGTCGTAAACACTTTCGCAAAGCGAAAGAGCAGTTGGAGCGCAGCCTGGTCTACGCCTACCGTGACCGCAAGCAGAAGAAACGCGATTTCAGAAAATTGTGGATCATCCGCATCAATGCGGCATGCCGCCTGAATGACATGAACTACTCCACGTTCATGAACGGTCTGAAAAAAGCTGGCATCGAGCTTGACCGTAAAATCCTCGCCGACATGGCGATGAACGACGCAGCTGCATTCTCTGCAGTCGTCGCACAGGCCAAAGCGGCACTCTAATCTTCCGGAGCTTCGGCTCCACTATCTCATATTTTTTTACGCTATCCGCTGCAAATTAATTATCGAATCGATTACGCTCAAGTATATGGACAATGCTGTCTATCTGTTGTGACGTTAATGCATGCTGGGGTTTGACGACATTGCTGATATAGGAGATTTCGGTGACAGTAACACCGTAAGGGTCTTTATTGACTGAATGCGGCTGCCCGTTACGCTCTGTGATCAGCTCCAGCTTTTTTCGGCTGTGTGAGAGAAAAAAGTTCATAATATAACCGCCGGTATGCTCTTTTTCAATTGCGATATAAGCACGGGCATCGTTCGGATTGGCAACAGTTGGAAAGCGTTGCTTAAATGCTTCTGGCTCCATGTAGCCGATGTACATTTTTACAAAGAGGTCATGATAGCGCTGGACGGTTTTCGAAAAGAGAAACTGGGAATTAAGGATTCCCTTTTTCACGCGCACTTTGTTCAGTACCCACCCAAGTGTATTGTAATAGCGAAAAGGGTAGATCTTTAGCGCGTCTGTACCAACAATCTGTTTGCCGTTGATGCGCTTGAAAGGCTTACGTTTTGGACGTTTCTCTTCTTTGAGCCAGTCGAATACTTTTGCAGCGCTATAGGGTTTCGTGACCCAGGCGGTGGCATATTCAGGAAGGGTGCTGACACCGGTGACTCCTTCGTTCAGGATCAGCAGCGCCTTGATTTTGTAGTTCGGAAAGAGGGTCTGAAGCAGCGCCCGTTTTTTACGCATTCGTTTACGCAGGTTGGTCACGGAACCGACCAGCGTCATCTCGACAAAGTAGAGCTCTTTATCCGTAAAAAACATGGCGTCGAACTCCCCGATCTCATTGCGTTTGATGCGGTAGACGATCTGCCCTTTCCAGTTGACCGAGAGCGCGTTAGGCTGGGCCTTTGTCCGTTGTTTATGTGGGCCTTTGACGATGAACTGCTTGATATAGCTATGCTGTTTGGCATAACGCAGCAGCATCTCGTAGGCATAATTCTCGAACACCTCTCCCTCGAAAGAGCGGTAGGCGCTTATGAACGCGTCGTCATCTGGCCCCAGTCCCTTCTTTACCAGAGAGAGTAAGTGTTTGATATGATAGTCGTAATAGAGCAGGTTGTCACCCAGTTCGCTGTCATCCAGTTCAGCGATGGCTTTGCTGATTTTTGGCAATGTGTTCCTTGTTCGTGGACAATCGCTTTGCAGCGATCACCGTTATTATAGGAAAAATCGGCTGTGAATTTACCGTCTCCGGTGCTTTACTTTCTAAAGGTATAATATCATCCATAAGGATTTAGGATGTTCAAGACAATTGCGGCGACAGGATTGATGTTGATTGTGATGGCTGGTTGCGGCCGGGTGGAAGAGGTGCAGGACAGTTCGACAATCGATCAGCCGAGCACACCAGCGGCAAACTGTATCGGACTTAGCGAGAATACGTACGGATGCTACGGTTCCGATATGGTTTTTCATGGCCTGAAGATTGTTGAAGGGGTTTGGAGCGTTTACACGCAGAGCAATGTCGAGAATATCGGTAATAACATCTTCTATGACCGCTACCAGCGCGGGTACGAGTTTCGGGATAACGGCAGTGTCATTATACGTGAGCAGGGGGATAGCTCTGTTCGCGAATGGGGTGTCAACGATGATGGTACTCTCTTGAAACTTAGCAATGGTAAAAACTATACCTATAAAGCGGTCTTTTCCAATGACAGCGACTGTCTGGAAGTGACCCGAGAAGATAAAAGCACCGTCAAACTGTGCCATGAAGCGTTTGTGGATTATGCGGGAGAGAACGAAGCGGGCTATTACGGAGCCAATGTGACCTTTGGCAACCTGACCCATTACTACATCGATGCGGCGGGTACATGGAAGATCGCGCCGTACGACAGCAGCAACTCCGGCGACGAAAGCACGGTTACCCTCGACGCCAACGGCACGACGTCCAACGGCGGCGAGTGGGGGGTCTCACTCGACGGCAAAGTGATGACGGTTGATGGGGTCAGCTATCTCACCTACCAGTTCCTGAGCCCTTCAAGTGACCAGTGCATTGCCGTCTTCGAACTCCGCGCTTACGGCGGGATCACGTCGACGACATGGAAACTCTGCAAGCAGTAAGGCCGTGCCAAACACATTTGGGGATTGGCTGATATTTGCCGGAATCGCCCTTCTTGCAGTCGGGGTACTTGCCAAATTCGGTCTGCTGGGCTGGTTCGGCAATCTTCCGGGCGATATCCGAATCAAAAGCGAAAACGGGGCATTTTATTTTCCGATCGTTACGATGATTGTCGTTTCGGTTGTGCTGAGCGTGGTGATTAATCTGTTAAAGAAGTTTGGTTAGATTCAGCGTCAAGGTATGATGGTATTACAGTATGTGTTATAATGCTATATGATTAAATCGTTTTCGGACAAGCATACTGAAATATTTTATGTGCGTGGGAAAAGCAAAAAGTTTCCCTCATCAATTATAAAAACGGCAAGAAGAAAACTGGATTATCTGCAGAATGCTTACGAACTGGATGATTTACGCTCGCCGCCAGGTAACAGACTAGAAGCGCTACAAGGGGCCTTGAAAGGTAAGTACAGTATTCGCATAAATGATCAGTATCGTATTGTTTTTCAGTTTGTTGGACATGATGCGTATGAAGTTCAGATTATAGATTATCATTGAAAGGAAGTAGAGATGTATCAGTTGCAACGTTTACCGACACACCCGGGTGAAATTTTACGTGAGGAGTTTTTGGTGCCTTTGAATTTGACTCAGAGTGCGCTTGCAAAAGCGATTCACTCCTCATTTCGCTCCGTGAATGAATTGGTCAACGAAAAACGGGGGATTACTCCGGAAATGGCGCTTAAATTGGGAAAATTTTTTCACACGACACCGCAATTGTGGCTCAATCTTCAAAACGAGTATGATTTGTACAAAACACTCAAAAAAAAAGGCCAGGAGATTGAGACAATAACAGAGTGCGATAGGATAAGTGCAGCATAGATAAACAAAAATATTGAGATGCTCTGAGATTTTTAACACATTTCAGAAATAGTTGAATCGCTCAAAGGTTCAAGGAAGCAAGCTTAGGGAGTTTATGGCAGAGAGGAAGGGATTCGAACCCTCGGTAGGTTGCCCTACACACGCGTTCCAGGCGTGCGCCTTCGACCACTCGGCCACCTCTCTATTGTTTTGAACGCCGAAGGAACAAAGTCCCTTCGGCTACGCTGGGGGCGCTATGCCCGCTAAAGCACATCGCTTCTTTCGGAAGCGCCGTAGAGTGCTCGTTCTATGTAGCGTTTTGAAGACCCGCATTATACTTAATCAAAACTCAATTTAGATTTAAACCGAATTCGATTTTGTCAAAGTCGCTATAATGGCAATAGTGAAATAGGTTCAAGCCTATAGGGAGAATTGAAGTGTTGGAATACGATATTATCGTCGTCGGCGGCGGGCATGCAGGCATCGAGGCGTCGCTGGCGGCGGCGCGCATGGGCAAAAAGACGCTGCTGATCTCCATTCTGGCCGAACAGGTCGGAGCCACGAGCTGCAACCCCGCCGTGGGCGGACTGGCCAAAGGGCATTTGGTGCGCGAGCTCGATGCGCTCGGCGGCGAGATGGGGCTATTGACAGATGAAGCGGGTATCCAGTACCGTATTCTCAACAATACCAAAGGACCGGCGGTGCGCGGCAGCCGGGCGCAGATTGATATGGACCGCTACCGCATCGCGGCGCGCAACGTTATTTTGAATACGCCAAACCTCGATCTGTTGCAAGAAACCGTCGAATCGCTTATTCATGAGGGGCAGACGGTGACAGGCGTGCGGACGCATCTGCTCAACGAGTACCGTGCCAAGCGGGTGATTCTCACGACGGGGACCTTTTTAAAGGGGGTCGTGCATATTGGCGAAGTGAAGCAGACGGCCGGCCGTTTCGGGGAGTTTTCGGCGGAGAGCCTCTCAGACTCGCTGCATGAATTGGGCCTCAAGGTCGGACGACTCAAAACGGGAACCTGTCCCCGTGTCGACAGCAAAACTATCGATTTCAGCGTGATGGAGGAGCAGCCCGGCGACGAGCTGCCGAGCCCGTTTAGCTTTCGCACCGACCGGGAGACGTTTGCGAAGGAAAAAGAACAGCTGCCGTGTTACATCGCCTACACCAATGAAGAGACGCACGGCATCATCGAGGGCAATTTTCACAGAGCGCCGCTGTTTACCGGGCAGATCGAAGGGATTGGGCCGCGCTACTGCCCCAGCATCGAGGACAAAATCAACCGCTTTCGTGACAAGGAGCGTCATCACCTCTTCATCGAGCCGCAGACCGGTGACAATACCGAGTGCTATATCAACGGCATGAGCACATCGCTGCCGCCGGACGTGCAGCAGGAGATGGTGCATACGGTACGGGGGATGGAGAACGCCAAGATTGTGCGTTACGGTTACGCCATCGAGTACGATTATGTCGACCCGACGGAGTTGAAGCATTCGCTGGAGACGAAAAAGGTAAGCCACCTCTATCTTGCGGGCCAGATCAACGGGACGACCGGTTACGAAGAGGCGGCGGCACAGGGGCTGATGGCAGGGATCAACGCCGCACGCTCGCTGGAAGGAAAAGAGCCGCTGGTGCTCGGGCGCGACGAAGCCTACATCGGCGTGCTGATTGACGACCTGGTGACCAAAGGGACCAAAGAGCCTTACCGCATGTTCACGTCACGTGCCGAGTACCGGCTGCTGCTGCGCGAGGAGACGGCCGATATTCGTTTGGGCAGGTACGGTCACGATGTCGGCCTGATCGACGATGCGACGTTCGAGAGGTTTGAGCGCAAGCGCCGACAGATGGAGGAGGGGATGGTGCTGATCAATGCTACGGAGTGCACACCCTCAAAAGCGTTTCTTGCGTTTCTTGACAGCATTGACGAAGCGCACATCGGCGACAAGATCGGCGCGCAGCAGCTGATTGCACGCAAAAGCTTCACGCTTGAAAAGATGCTGACACTTTTGCCGGAGCTTGGAAAGTACGATCCTTATATCCAGGAGCAGATCATGATCGAGGCGAAATATGCCCGCTATGTCGAGAAGCAGCTTGAAGAGATCGAAAAGATGAAGAGCAATATCCGCATCAAGATCCCCGAAGGGTTCGATTTCGGCGCGGTGAAAGGGCTCTCCAATGAGATCGTCGAAAAACTGCAGACCCATAATCCGCCCACGCTTCAAGCGGCGTCGCAGATCAGCGGGGTGACCCCGGCGGCGATCGAGATCATTCATATCTACATCAAGATGGCGGAAAAACAACGCAAAAAAGTACAAATGACCAATTGACACTAGTGTGCTACAAACAGAGGTTTTATTGCTGTAAAGTTTCAGTCCAAAGGAGATAGATGAGACTCTTTTATTATGTCCACACCGGTCACCGCATCGGACTCGACCGCTTTCGCCGTGCCGCGACCATCATCCGCGCACTGGGTGATGTCGATATCACCCTGCTGAGTTCCGATTTTCGTATTGCTTCGGCAGCGCGCGAATACGGCATCAAACGCGCCGTCGGGGTCGATGTCGTGCGTAATATCCCGCAGATCGCGCACAACGGGGACAAGATCATTTTCGATTCCGCCGAGATCAATACGGTGATGCTCGATGATATGACCCGCTACTTCTCGACCTTTATCCGTATCAGTGATGATCCGAATGACGTGAAACATCCGGACGAACTTCTGGTGTCGCCTTACCTCGAAGGGGAGGGGGTTTTTACCGGTGTCGCCGTGGATAATGCATGGTTCGAGCCCAAAGAGAAGAGCATTGAACGCGTACTCTTTTTCGGTGATGACGATTATGAAGAGGATCTCGCGGCCCATCAACAGGCGTTCGCCGGGCTCGACCTTGAACTACTGGGCGGCTTTTACTGGTTTTACGGGTACGAGAACAAGCTCAAGGAGTGTTTTTCGGCATTTCATGACGAAGAAGCCTATGAAGAGGTGATTGCAGGAAGTAAAACGGTAGTAAGCGCATCGCCGCAGGCGGTTTTGGAGAATCTGGCCGGCGGAGGAAAGCCTGTCTATCTTCAGCGTTCCGATTATCCAACCGACTTTATTCCGCTCTTCGAATCGCTGGGTATTCCCGTGTTAACCACACATGATAAAGAGAAATTATCCGTTGTATTAAGCGGACTGCAATCACAAAACTATCAAAACTGTCCGAAAAATACCGATAACCTCGTCACATTCTTGAAACAAAACCTCGATTTATAAATCCTTAAACCTCTTTTATATAACATTTAGCGAAACAAATTATAAGAGAGGGCAAAACTATGGAACAAAGCCGTAGGGGTTTTATGGGTAAAGTCTTCGGTGCAGTGGCCGGTGTCGGCGCTGTCGGAACGCTTTATGCCATGAAAAAATCGTGGGATCCGCTCCCCAGCGTCAAGGCTGCCGGTTTTACAACGGTTGATGTCAGCGCTGCAGAGCCAAACAAGATGGTGATTGAAAAATGGCGCGGGAAGCCGATCTTTGTGCTGAAGAAAACAGCGGAGATGGTCGCCAAGCAGAGTGCTGACGAGACGGCACGTGATGTGATTGTAAATGGAGAGCATTTCCTGATCTGTATCGGTCTGTGTACACACCTGGGGTGTATTCCGGCCTACCGCGAAGCCAAACAGGATTTCAAATGCGCCTGCCACGGCGGTGAGTTCGATGCCAGCGGTATCAATACGCTCCCGCCGCCGCCGAGCCCGATGGTCATTCCGCCATTTAACGTGAAGGGAAATACGGTTGTACTGGGCGAAGAGGGCGAAGCATATCGCAAAATGAAAGATGCCGGGGTTCTGGCGTAACTGAAAAGGAGGGGAAATGGCACACTTTACCAAAGCGACCAGCGTGCATGACTGGCTGGATCAGCGTCTGGCGGTCGATACACTGCAGCGCGTACTCTCGAAAGAGTACTGGATTCCAAAAAATATCAACTTTCTCTGGGCCATGGGGATGGTACTGGCGTTTACGTTCGGCATCCTGCTTGTGTCGGGAATTTTTCTGCTGATGTACTATCAGCCCAATGTCGACCTGGCATTTGACAGCGTCAACTACACGATTATGCGTGAGGTAGACTTTGGCTGGCTCTGGCGACATGTACACGCGGTTGCGGCATCGGTGGTCTTTTTGATCATCTACATCCACATGCTGACGGGTATCTATTACGGCTCATATAAAAAAGGGCGTGAGATCATCTGGATCTCGGGGATGCTTCTGTTCGTCGCTTTCTCTGCCGAAGCGTTCAGCGGCTACATGCTGCCGTGGGGTCAGATGAGCTACTGGGCGGGGATGGTTATTACCAATCTCTTCAGCCTCGGTTCACTTGAATTCAACGGCCTGGTTGAATGGATTCGCGGCGACTATGTTCCGGGTCAGGCCTTCCTGGACCGCTTCTTTATGCTGCATGTCCTGCTGATTCCATTGGCGATCCTGGGGCTGATCGGCCTGCACTTCGGTGCGCTGCGCATCCCGCACGTCAATAACCAAGACGGCGAGGAGTTCGATTTCGAAGAGGAGGCAGCCAAATACAAAGCCGGTGACAAAAAATCATCCAAAGTCATTGCGTTCGCAAACGACTTTTTGGCAAAAGATATGTTTGTCGTCAGTATTTACCTGATCTTCTTCTTCTATCTGGTGTTCTGGCACTTCGGCTTTGCGATGGATCCCATCAACTTCGATCCGGCGGACGGCCTGAAAACACCACCGCATATCTATCCGGAGTGGTATTTCCTCTGGAGTTACGAGATTCTGCGCCCGTTCCCGAAAGACCCGGGCCTGATCGCGTTTGGATTCGCGCAGGTGATTTTCTTCCTGCTGCCGTTCCTCGATCGCAGTCCGAACGCCGTGCCGGCCAGCCGCCGCGGTCTGTTCTTTTTCTGGTTCTGGGCGATGGTCATCGACCTGATTGTCCTGACCGCTATGGGCAAACTGCCGCCGCAGGGCATTTACAGTACGATCGGTCTTTACGCCGCCTGGGTCTTCATCGGCCTGTGGGTGGCACTGCCGTTCATTACCAAGATGGAAAAACGGGTATAAGGAGCTATGATGAAAGAGTTTAAAATATTAGCCGTAGTCGTCTTCTTTACCCTGGTGACGTACTATCTGGTCGAACCGTTCGCGCATTCACAGATGCATGCGCATGTTGAGAGCGAAGGCTTCTCGTATGATGATCTGCCGGCACTGGAGAAAAAGGGCGATGCGGCCAAAGGACAGGAGCTCGTGATGGGCGCCGGCGGCTGTATTGGCTGTCACAGCATTGAAAAGGCCGGTTTCCCGGCGGCGATGACGCCGGTAGACAACAGCGCGGCATACGGAGTCAATCCGCCGGATCTGAGCGATGCAGGCGGTATCTATTCGCCGAAGTTCCTCGCGGCACTCATCAAGAACCCGGCGCACGCACTCAAGGTCGAGCATAAGTTTACGCCTGAAAGCGGAAAAATGCATCCGATGGTAGCCTTTTATGGCGCCGGCGGCGACATTGATCAGGAAGTGGCCGACATGGTTGCCTACCTGCAGTCCATCGCGCCGAAGCCTGACCAAATTACGCCTGCGCAGGCATTCGAGACGGCTTGCGGACGCTGTCACGCCGTCAAGTATGAAGATTGGACACAGATCGGAGAGATGCCGAAGTTTAAAAAGAAACGTGACGAACTGGTTTTCCTGACACAGCTCGAAGACTATAAGGCGAATCTGATGAACTATATGGGCAAACTCCCGCCGGATCTCTCCATGTATATCCGTTCTCGTGGAGAACATTACCTCTCGACGTTTATCGAGAACCCGCAGAACCTGCTGCACGGTACGGCGATGCCGCGTGTCGGTGTCAGTGCCGAGGGTGCTGAGAAGGTCATTGAGTATCTCGAAGATGCCGGGGACCCGAAACGTGCCGAGCGCGACAGCGTCGGCGTCAAAGTGATGATTTTCCTGCTGGTATTCGCCGCTGCGGCCTACCTGTGGAAAAAAGAGATCTGGAAAGATCTGCACTAAAGCGTGGGCCTTGCCCCGCTTAGGGTAGAAATACCCTTAATCTTTTCTCAACCTGTTCCAATCAACTTCCCGCTATAATTGCACTCTTTTTAAACTTTGGATACTGTTTCAAAAAACCAACGCCAAGAGTAACTATTGCTGATTGATTCATTTGACCGTACCGTCGACTATCTTCGCGTCTCCGTCACCGAGCGCTGCAACTTTCGTTGCCAGTACTGCATGCCCGAAAAACCGTTTTCGTGGGTGCCGAAAGAGAATCTGCTCAGCTTCGAAGAGCTGTTTGCATTTATAAGAGTCGCGATTGATGAAGGGGTCAAAAAGATTCGCATCACCGGCGGCGAACCGCTGCTGCGCGAAAACCTCGACGTGTTCGTGAAGATGATTCATGATTACGAACCCGATGTCGATCTGGCCATGACGACGAACGCCTATCTGCTCAAAGGGGCGGCACAGAAACTGTACGACGCCGGATTGCGCCGTATCAACGTTTCGGTCGATTCGCTTAAACCTGCGGTCGCCGAGAAGATTGCGCAAAAAGATGTGCTCAAACAGGTACTCGCGGGCATCGAAAAGGCAAGAAGCGTCGGTTTGAGAGTCAAAGTCAATATGGTGCCCATGAAGGGCGTCAATGATAACGAGATCCTTGATATTCTGGAGTACTGCAAAGCGCGGGGCATGACGGTGCGCTTTATAGAATACATGGAGAATGTACACGCCCACTCTGACATTGAGGGGATGCAGAGCGAAGAACTGCTAGACATCATCGGAAGCCGTTACGCTTTTGAAGACGAAGGGTTCGACGGCCATTCGCCCTCGCACTATTACAAACTTGCAGATGGCTACGAATTTGGTATTATCGAACCGCACAAAGACGATTTTTGCAAAAAATGCAACCGTATTCGTATGACAGCGGAGGGGCATCTGATTCCCTGCCTTTATTTCGATGAAGCCATGAGCATCAAAGACGCGGTCAAGCGCGGTGACATTAAAACGGCGGCGCTGATTCTCAAAGAGGTGGTGAAGAACAAGCCTGAGAAAAACCGCTGGAGCGATCCGGACGGCGAGCACTCCAAACGCGCCTTTTATGAAACGGGCGGGTGATTTTTTAAATGGTGAGTGTTGAATGTTGAATTTTGAATGGAAGTTTTTGTAGCGTGCTTTATTTAGTCGAACACTTTTACTCCATTCAGGGTGAAGGGCGCTACACCGGTGTGCCGTCGCTCTTTTTCCGATTCGGCGGCTGCAATATGCGCTGCGAGGGATTCGGGTGCAGCGAGACGGCACCTGATGGCGTCAGCGTAACGGGCTGCGATACGGTCTATGCGGTCAACAAGGAGCACTTCGGGTCGCAATGGCATTGCATTGAACATGCCGATGAGCTGCGTACCATCATGAGCAGTTACACTTTGCCCCCAAATGTCGATGTCGTGATGACAGGCGGCGAGCCGTTGATCTATGCTGACAACACGGTGTTTGTCGCTTTTGTAGCGTACCTGATCGAGCAGGGGCACCGGGTCACATTCGAAACCAACGGCGCGATGCGCGTCGATTTCGACCGCTTCCCGGTGTATCGTCAATGTGTCTTCGCGCTCTCCGTCAAGCTCTCAAATAGTGCAGAACCTTATGAGAAGCGGGTGAGGCCGAATGCTTTTGTCCCGATCGCCCGGCACGCCAAAGAGGCTTTTTTCAAATTTACGATCGACAGGGATTCCATCGGCGAGAATATGGAGCATGAAATCGACGACATTGTCGCATATGCCCCAAAGCTTCAGGTCTACTGCATGCCCATGGGCGGCAGCCGCGAGGAGATAGAAGCCAACACCCAAGGCGTTATCGATTTTTGCAAAGTAAGGGGATACACCTACAGTGACCGTCTCCATATCCGTATCTGGGATGCCAATAAGGGTGTTTAGTTATTAGCTCTTAATTTACCCAATATCAGTTCGAAATGCTGGATTAGATCGTAATACTCTCTGCGATGAGAGAGGGGTACATCGACTTTTTGAATATTTATCAGTGCGTTTTCGAGTGTGTTGATGGCATGGTGACGTTGTGTTGCATCATACTCTTCCATCTCTTCTTCAATCTCGTTCAGCGTTTTGTACCAACGGTAAATTTTGTATCTGCTGCGCCAGTTGAACAGCGGTAATAGCAGCTTGATAATAGGGACCATCATGACTATCACCGGTATCAACAAAAAGATCACACGCTTGACGATTGATGCGATCCAGAAAGGGAAGATTTTCTCAAGCCAGGTTTCTCCGTCTCGCAGATAGACCTCCGCGTCAACATTGAGCGGAAAGACCAGCCGCGAGGCACTGGGGAACTCGCCCTGGGTTCGGAAGATGCCCGCTTGTCCATGCACTTTTTGTGCTGCCTGAAGCACAAGGCGGACGAGATCGGGGTGAATAGTATCGCGGCTGACGAGGTTGGCTGTCGCGGCAATGAGGTGCTTGGCTTCCGGGGGCAGGTTATACTGCAGGTCCATGACGCCTTCATCCAGCGTGACGGCATTGAGAAAAGGGTAGCGAACCGTGTATGCGCGCGTACGGGTAAAATCCATCAGTCTGATCTGCGGATCGAGCAGCAGGGCCTTGGTGAGCGGCGCAAAGGTGCCGATGATGGAAAAGAGCGCATCGGCATCACCGTCGAAGAGCGCCTGCGCCCCGGCTTCGCTTCCAAGCGCGAGGAAGGTACTGTTTTTCGGGGTGATTCCGTTGGCGGCGAGCAGTTTGACCGCCAGCGCTTTCGTACCGCTCCCCTCGGCGCCGATGACAATCCGTTTCCCTCTTAGCGCATTGAGATAGAGGAGCTCTTCTTCTCTTTTGTCCGGGTAGTAGACCCATATGGGTTCGTTGTAGAGGCTGGCGAGCGAAGTAAAGGGCTCTTTTTCAAAGCCGTCGCTGCTGCCGCCTTGGACAAACGCGATGTCAACCTTTCCTGCTTTGAGCAATCTCAGCGCTTCGACCGATCCGTTCGTCGTGACAATGTCGACATGTACTTTCTGTTCGGCCAGCAGCGCTTTGTATTTCAGGGCGCTTTGGTAGTAGATGCCGCTTTTCGATCCGGTGGCAATCGTGAGATGATCCGGCGCGAGCGGCGGCAGGAAGCGGCTGCCAAAATAGAGCAGCGCGATAAAGATGAGCACAATTGGAGCGATGATTTTGCAAAGGTGGCACTTCATAAAGGTATAATATCGTCAATCCCAAGAAAAATAAAGTGCTTATGCTCCATTTCCATCCAGTCCTAATTACTATGTTGCTCTCGTTTTTGGTGTTTGCAGAGGATAGTGTGATCGGCAACGATGGCAGTACTGCGACAGTGCATGCCAAGATCGATACATTAACGGTCAAAGGTGCAGTGCTGCAAGGACAGGTCATCGGGCTGACTGCTGAGACACTCAGTTTCAGCCTCATCTACGGACGCGGCAGTATTCAGATTCCGTATGAAAATATCGAACAGCTTTCGACCGAACATGCGTATCATATTTTTTACAATGGGAAGGAGTCGACGGGAAAGATTGTCGCCATTCACAACGGTCGATGGCTGGTGGTGCAGGACGGTCAGATGCAGGAGGTGATCAGCGTCGATGAGATAGATCGTTTCATTTTGTCGGTTCGGGATGATGATTCGTTCATGAATAAGGTACATAACCTCGTACCGTTTTGGCAGGGAAATTTTGATATTGGGGTTGAACTGGAGCAAGGCGGTCTTAACAAGCGTGAGATCGATGTTGCTATTCGGTTTGAGTATAATCGAAAATCACAACGTATCGTTTTGACCGGGGCACGCGAACATGACACCCAGCAAAAGCCCACGGAACCATGGTCGACGCGCAAAGATGAGTATCTTTTTACTGCGGAAGACAACTACTTCGTTACACGTGAGCGTGAGGAGTTTCTCTTTGTATATGCTGCTGCGGAGCGTGATGCCATCAGGCAGATTCAGAACAGGTTGTATCCGGCTGTGGGTATAGGATATAAACGTACATTCGGTAAAGCGACCTGGATCAATCCTCAGGCCGGATTTGGCGGTGTGTTCGATCGTTACACATCGTATGGACAGGAAAACTATGCGGCAATTTATACAGCGATGGAGATGTTTCACCGTTTTAGGGTGGGACCCGAATTTCGTGGCCGTATTATGTATATGCCCAGTATCGGCCATGATCGCAAAGCATGGCTGTTTCGTGCATCGGCTTCTTTAACGATACCGCTTACGGAACTGTTTGCGCTCAAATTTACTATTGAGGATATAGATGACAACAATCCGTTCCCCGATATCGGCAATAACAAGATTGCGACGAAATTCGCATTCAGCTTAACGTTCTGATGAAACATTTTTTTATACTATGCTGTTGCTCCATCACTGTGTGGGCTGACAGCATCGATGATGCGGCAAAAAAAGCCTATATGGCCAATATCAATGCGGTGGTCGTCTTTACGGCAAAAGAGGGCTTGAACTCGGGTTATTACGAGTTTACAAGACGAAACACTTCGATGTATGTGCTGCACGTAGCGGATCGCTACCATTTTACTCCCTATCAACCGAGTTGGAACCTGTTCGTCTCCGGCGGGGCCGGATACAGCGAGGCGTGGATGACGACGCCGGTCGATGCCGAACCGTATCGCGAGGGCAATATCACGCTGACAGCGACCAATGTCCTGCAAAGCTATGTTGCTTCACTGGGGACCGGAGTTCGATATGATGCGGGTTCAGGCTGGAGTGTACTTGGCGGCCTTGATCTGATCTATTCGAGAGTACGCATCGTATCGCGCGGAGACGATGAGGGAATCGTCGAGGATTTTTTCAAGAACAACTATAATGACAACCTGACCTACCGCATCTACGGTAGAGCGGAGTATGAGCGGCAGTGGCAGGGCTATCGGCCGTATGCCATTTTTCAGTATGCCCTGTACGAAACCAAAAGTGCCTTCAGTTTCGAACAGCTGAGCCGTTTTACCAGTCAGTCGGGCGAGCTGCTATTCGCGCTGGGAGCCGAGACCCCGGCACTCACGCATGACGGTGCACGCTACCTGACGCTTGAAGGCTACCTACGCGGCAGCTGGATCGGCGGCGATCTTCCAAAAGTGGTCAATTTCGATGCTTATGTGACCGTCGGGGCCAGTGCCTACTGGTACATTCCCGACCGCATGGAGTATATCCGGCGGATCTACGTCGATATCAGTACGATTCAAGCGGACGGCCTGCACGGATACAATCTGGGTATCGGGGTTTCGCTAACCTATTGAAGGCTATAATGCGCTTATGAATGATTCCGAAGCTTACCAAAAGAAAAAATCTTTCTTCGACAGCGTCATCACGCTGTACGGCCGCAACGTAGTCGATGAGGTCCTCTCAGACGAGAGTATTGGTATTCATGCGCTGCATCTGGCCGAGTCGAACAAAAAAGAGGGTATCGTAGCGCAGATTGAAACGAAGGCGCAAGCGCGCGGAATTCCGGTTAGAATCCACTCCAAGGCGGCGCTCTCGCGTATCTCGAAAAATGCCAAGCAGGACCAGGGTGTGGCGGTGGACATTGTCACGCCTACCTATCAAAGTGCGGACGTGTTGACGCGTAGCGCGGAAGAGGGCCCTCGCCGTCTGCTGGCGCTCGACGGTATCCACAACCCCCAGAACCTCGGCATGATCATCCGCTCGGCCGCTGCGGGCAATATCGACGGCATCGTGCTGCCAAAACAGGGCAGTACCAAGCTCTCCCCGCTGGTGATGAAAGCGAGCGCAGGGACGCTGTTCAAGCTGCCGATTTACTATTGTGACACATTGACGCCCATCTTGTCGGGGCTGCGTCAGGCGGGGTGGTCTGTTTACGGGCTCTCGTCGCATGCGCAGCAGACGATTCATACGCTGAATATTCCGGAAAAAGCGGTGTTCGTTCTGGGGAACGAAAGCGAAGGGGTAAGCCGGGAGGCCGCGGCAAATTGCAATGAACAGATCGCGATCCCGATGAAGCGCGGGGTGGAGTCGCTCAACGTCGCTGTCACGGCGGCATTGATTGCATTTATCCCATCATGATCTCGTAGGGGCGGCGTACCGCTTCAACGACTTCGCCCACGCTCATGTGACGACTTTTGCGCAGAAATTCGCGTCCGTCAAGGAAGACGATGAGGGTCGGAATGGCGAAGACACCATAATGAGAAGCGATCTCCGGGGTCTCGGAGATGTCGATGCTGACGATTTCGAAGCTATTGAAATTTTCGTTGAACGCTTCGAGCAGTTTGGGTTTAAGCGCATGGCAGACATTGCACGTCGGCGCACTGAAGTAGAGCATGACTGCGGGGCGGCTTTGAATACTCTTTTCGATATCATTGAATGTTTGCATGGATGAAAGTGTAGCATGGAGAAAATATGCGCGTGCTGATGATGATTTTGGGAATATGTATCGTTGTACTGCGGGCGGCCGAAACCTCGGAGTGCAAAGAGCTGAAAGACAAGGACGTCTTTGAGATGCGCCGGGCGGAAATCTACGCAGACCTCGAGCACATACCGGATGATCCGGAGGCAATGCAGAGTCTGAAACGGCACTCCGAGCTCCTGTTCGGTTTCAATGCCTAT
>JANTHE010000012.1 GCA_024762585.1 Sulfuricurvum sp.
ACTTTGATCGTGAAATCATCCAGAGCTGTCACAGATTCAACCATTCGAAATGTCGAAGTGTAGGGAGACACAACAGAAGGATCATTGATCAGTTCATATGTAAAAGTTACATCGCGGGCCGTAAATGCCACACCATCATGCCATCTCACTCCGTGACGTAAATGAAAAACCAGTGTACGATTATCTTCAAAAGAATACGATTCGGCAAGATCACCTACAATTACACTGCCATCCTTGTCATACTTGACCAGCCCGTTAAATATAAATCCAGCAATCTCACTGCTTGCAGAATCTGTAGCAAGAATAGGATTGATACGCGCAGGGTTGGAAGTTGTCGAAAGATGCAATGTATTGCCAAAGGCAATGAATGTAAATAACGATAAAAAAAACAGAATATGCATGTTCATATTATACCGAGACCATCTCCCCTCGCACATCACTCTCTTTTCCGATGCGGTCATCTGTGCATCTGAATACTGAGACTGATATGCAATAAAACTGAATTCTAATCCGCTTCTTCCAATGATCTCTTCAACAGACAATGGCTTTATGACGACAAAATTATCATTTAATTTTAATTTAATCGTCATATATTATAATTTCGATAAATCTCTTAAATAAGGAATACCGATGAAAGAAAACGTCAGCGAACAACTCGCTTCTGTTATTGCCAATGATGTTGCCAAGGAGAACCTCGGTCATATCGATCTGCACAAGTGCCGCGAGCTGCTCATGGATGCCGGGGCCGTCTTGCTCGATGTCCGTCCTCCGGCGAAAGTCGAAGGCGAAAATGCGCAGGAAGCGGGTATTAAAAATGCTTACTACACCCCCTACCCGAAATTTGCCGAATTTCTGGACCTTCTGCCCGAAGACAAAACGACGCCGATCGTCGTCGCCTGCCTCAAAGGGTGGTTCGCCAACCGTATCATGGGCTACCTGGAGCTGATAGGATACGCCAACGTCTATGTGCTTGACACCACGATCACGGCGCTGATCGAAGTGCATCACGCCCATGCGGATGAAGTAAAATGAAAAAAACGCTGCTCTCATTGATCACCGCCGTGGCGCTGACATCGTCGCTTTACGCGTACGATGCTGCAAAGGCAGCACAGTTTGACACTTTTTATTCGCATCTGACCCAAAAAGCATGTGCCAATTCAAAACTCTTCATCTCGGCGGAAGAGACCATGAAAATGGTGCGCGAAGGTAAACCGGTCACGCTGCTCGATGTCCGAACCGACGGGGAAGCTTCCGTGCTTGGCCTTAACGGCTCCAATGCGCTCCACATTCCATTGGAACATCTGTTTGAGAAAGCCAGTCTTGAAAAACTGCCCGGTGATCGTCCCGTTCTTATCCTCTGCCACTCCGGAACACGCGCCACCATGGCAGCTGTCAGCCTGAAAATGGCCGGTATCAAAAATGTACAGGTTGTTAAAGGCGGTATGGTCGCGTTGGCCACCGCCGACAACCCTAAAAATGCCCCGATTATCAAGGAGAAAAAATGAAAATCGCAGTCCCTGTAGAAGGTGAAAACCTTAAAATTGTCCAGCGTACCGGCGAAGCGCCCTATTTCGCTATTTTTAACGATGCCGAGTTCGAACGCATCGTCGAAGCCCCCGGCAACAGCCACGCTCACGACGGCCACGGCGCGCATCACGGCCATGGCCATGACCACCATCATGATCATGAAGAGGAGGACCATGCCCATATCAACCGCCACGGCAAGAGCCTGGTCAATCTCGGCGGATGCGAAGTCATGCTCATTCGCATGATCGGCGAGCATATGCGCGAGGCGGTCGAACGCGCCGGCATGAAGATCAAGAAAAGCCGCGAAAAAGAGGGCGAATACGCCCCGGACGCGGTCAATGCCTTTTTGGATAAAAAGAGTACGGCAGCCTGAGATGTTTTCTCGGGTCTGGCGTTTTTACCGCGACGGTTTTGCGCAGATGCGCCTGGGGCGCACTCTGTGGAAGATCGTTGCACTCAAACTCGCCATTATCTTTGTCGTCATTAAACTGCTGCTGCTTCCTTCGCCACCAGACGAGGCCAACCAGCAGCAACAACTTCAAAATGTACTACTGAAACAGCAATAAGGACAACATCATGTACGAAACCCTGGCCAGTGTCGACTGGGCGCGGCTGCAGTTCGCGGTCACGGCACTCTATCACTTTCTCTTTGTCCCGCTTACGTTGGGACTCTCGTTTATCGTCGCAATCATGGAGACGCTCTATGTGCGCAGCGGCGATGAAAAATGGAAACGGATCACCCGCTTCTGGATGACGCTCTTTGCCATCAACTTCGCCATCGGCGTCGCGACCGGCATCATCATGGAGTTTGAGTTCGGCACCAACTGGTCGAACTACTCCTGGTTCGTCGGCGATATCTTCGGCGCGCCGCTGGCGGTGGAGGGGATCCTCGCCTTTTTTATGGAGTCCACCTTCTTCGCGGTCATGTTTTTCGGCTGGGACAAGGTCGGCAAGGGATTCCACCTGCTCTCCACCTGGCTCGTCGCCGTCGGGTCCAACCTCTCCGCACTGTGGATCCTCGTGGCCAACGGCTGGATGCAGTACCCTACGGGCATGGCGTTCAATCCCGACCTCTTCCGCTACGAGATGGCCAGCTTCTGGGATGTCGTACTCTCTCCCGTCGCCGTGGCGAAATTTCTGCATACGACGGGCGCGGGATACGTCACATCCGCACTGTTCGTGATGGGCATCTCGGCATGGTTTTTGCTCAAAAAACGCGATGTCGTCCTGGCCAAGCGCTCCATGGTCGTCGCGGCGTCGTTCGGGCTGATCGTCTCACTCTACGTCGTGCTCAGCGGCGATGAAAGCGCGCATCAGGTCGCGCAGAAGCAGCCGGCGAAACTGGCGGCCATGGAGGGCATCTACGAAGGGGAAAAACGTGCGGGCATCGTCGGATTCGGCCTGCTGCGGCCCGACAAGCAGATCGGCGACAAGACATCGCCCTTCTATCTCGACATCACCATCCCCTACGCCCTCTCCCTGCTGGGCTATCACGACATCAACGCCTTCGTGCCCGGCATCGACGACCTCGTGTACGGTAATGCTGAAAAAGGGATCCGCCCTGCACAAGAGCGGCTCGACAGCGGCAAGATCGCCGTCGGCGCGCTCGCCGATTACAAAGCCGCCCGCAAGAGTGGCGATGCCGCTACCGCCACTGCTGCACTCGATACCTTCAACGCGCACGTCGGTGATTTCGGCTACGGTTACCTGGAGAAGCCCGAGCAGATCATTCCGCCGGTCACTCCGCTGTTTTATTCGTTTCACATGATGGCGGGGCTCGGGTTCTGGTTCTTACTGCTCTTCACGGTCACCCTCTATCTGCTGATGGTTAATGACATCACGCGCCATACGCTCTGGCTGCGCGCGGCATTGCTGAGCTGGCCGCTGGGCTTTGTCGCCAGCGAACTGGGCTGGGTCGTCGCCGAGGTGGGCCGTCAACCGTGGGCGGTGCAGGATATGCTCCCCGTACACATCGCCATGACCGACATTTCCGGCAGCAGCGTCATGATCACCGTGTTCGCGTTCGCCGCCATCTTTACCCTGCTGCTGATCGCCGAAGTGCGCATTATGCTCAAGCAGATCAAAATCGGCATTGAAGGAGGCCACTGATGTTTGAAACACTCGATTATTTAACCCTGCAGCAGTACTGGTGGTTCATCGTCAGCCTGCTCGGCGGACTGCTGGTATTCATGATGTTCATTCAAGGCGGCCAGACGCTGCTCGATACGCTCAGTGAAAACGAGACGGAAAAGACCCTGCTCGTCAACTCGCTGGGACGCAAATGGGAGCTGGGCTTCACGACGCTCGTACTCTTCGGCGGGGCGATCTTCGCCTCGTTTCCGCTCTTTTACTCGGTCAGTTTCGGCGGGGCGTACTGGGTATGGATGGCGATTCTTTTCAGCTTCATCATCCAGGCTGTCAGCTACGAGTACCGCAAGAAGCCGGAGAACTTTCTGGGGCAAAAGACCTTCGAACTCTTTTTGAAAATCAACGGCTTTGCCGGCACCTTTTTGATCGGCGCGGCGGTGAGTACCCTGATCAGCGGGGCAAGCTTCACCGTCGATGCCAACCATTTCATGCACTGGCAAAACCCCCTGCGCGGGCTCGAAGCGCTGCTGGACCCTTTCAACTGGCTGCTCGGCCTGGCACTGATCTTTCTGGTGCGCATCCTTGCTGCGCTCTACTTCATCAACAATATCGACGAAGCGCATATCCGCGAACGTGCGCGCAAGAGCATCGTCAAAAACGCCGTGCCGTTTTTGCTCTTTTTCCTCGCCTTTGTCGGCTGGCTGCTACTACGTGGCGGTGCCGCGTACGATCCGCAGACCATGGTCGTGAGCATGGAGCCTTACAAATACCTCCACAACCTGCTCGCCATGCCCGCCGTGCTCGTCATGTTCGCGCTCGCCGTGCTGCTGGTGCTCGCCGCGCTGTTCGGCTCGGTCGTGCGCAAAGACACCCGCTGCATCTGGACCGGCGGCATCGGCACCGTGCTGGTGGGTACCGCGCTCTTTTTGCTGCTGGGGCTCAACCACACCGCCTTCTACCCCAGCCTGGCTGACCTGCAGAGCTCGCTGACCATCCAAAACGCCTCGGGCAGCCGCTATACGCTTACGGTGATGAGCTACGTCTCGCTGATGGTGCCCTTCGTACTGGCCTACATCGCTTACGCCTGGTACAGCATGGACCGCGTCAAACTCACCCAAAATGAAATCGAAGCGCCCGATGCGCACAACTACTAAGGAGAACGGTATGGAAAGCTATACGTCATCACTGCTCTGGGTCACCCTCTGGCCCATCGTCATCTACGGAGCCTACCGCTTCGTGCGCCTCAACATCGCTGAGATCGAACGGCGCGAAGAGCCGTAACCATCCCTTTGTATGAAAACTATACTCCTATTTTTCACCCTGGCACTCTCGCTTTTCGGCGGAGTCGGTGCAGGTGAGACTTTTCCACCCCTGACGCTTAACGATGCCTTTGAAAAACAGCACACTATCGATAATAATGTCCGGATAGTCATCATAACTTTCGAGCATGATGTTTCTGAAAAGGTCAATGACTTTTTGGCGCAAAAACCCGCCGCATTTCTGACGCAGCATCACGCCGTCTATATTGCAGATATCAGCAGCGCACCCTATCTGGTCAAAAAACTCTTTATCCTGCCGAAAATGCGTGACTTCGCTTTTCCGCTTCTGCTGATTGAAGATGAAGGATTATCAAAACGTTTTGACAGGCGGGAAGGGAAAGTGACCGTTTACCGCATCGAGAAAGGCAGCGTTACATCGACTGAATTCATTGACCCTGAAGCCATCAACCAATTACTTTGCCAGCCAAATCAACAATCATTCAGAAAAGACAAATGATTAAAAAGCGTTTTATAGCCGCCTTTCTCTTGGCGTCATCCGCCGCTTTCGCACTGGAACTCACTGCGGGAAAAGGTCATTTTGACTACAGCTTCACCATAAAAAGCTTTATCGGGGCTTCCGTCAATCTCGATGTCGATCTGCTCTCGCTCAAAGAGAACCGCCTCTGCTTACCCGGCGGGTTTTATCTTTTCGGCAATGCCGACCTGTACCGCTCTGCAACCCTAGATCACTATCTCTCCTATCTCGATACCGCTGCATCGTTCAACCCCTTTGGCTTATCAGCCAAAGATGTCGCTTCTGATGCCGGAGTCCCGTTACCCGTCGATTTCAAAATGCGTGGATTCGACCTGCTTCTGGGTGCGGGGTATGACCTCTTTTCCGCACCAAACGGCAGCTTTATCGGTCTGGGAGCGGCCACCGGAATCTCGATGCCTTACATCGAAACGAAACAGCCGCAAAACGATGCGCAAAACACCCTGAAACTGCTTAAAGAGACCAAAACAAAAATCATGAGCTACAAACTGATGCCGACACTGCAGGGTGTGCTGCATATCACCCCCTGGCTGAGTGCGGGAGCCATGGTTGCCTACGGCGTGCAGTACGGCTCGATTGAAAACGACTACCTCAAAAGCAGTGCCGACTTCGACGGTACGCTCTTTCAAAGCGATCTGTACGTGCAGCTGACACCCCTGCCCCAAAATCACTGGTACAGTAATATTTCGCTTACAGTGGGCTACCGCTACAATGACTGGCAAGTCAATACGATGAACATCTCCATGGCAAATGGCCTCGCCACACATGATTTTGCACGGGAAATGGAGATGCAATTCCATTCCAACTACTGGTATGCGGGAGCGGGATGGCGTTTTTAGGAGTCTGTCGGCTTTATCGGATTGCAGCGAAAAATTCAATCTTTTAGGTCTATTTTCCCTCGTTTCCAATGAGGGAAAATAGCAAGGACATTTTGTCCTTTTATTACGTTTTGCACCTGATAGCAGGACATAATGTCCTGCTATCAAAATCTCAAGGACATTTTTTCATACAGATATCAAGCCAAACAGTGTAATATTGTTGAATGCATGTCGTTTTGCCGGATTTTTTCGAACATTCTTTAATAGCAGGACATTTTCAGTGTCCTGCTATCAGTATGATTTCCGGATGTTTGGGACATGATGGGTGTAGAATAAATAGTTGCTCGTTTCCGCGTTGCGAAAACGAGCAACGTCCGCGCCGAGCACTGAACGTGCCACCGGATCGATTGCCGGTCTTCGCTGCGCTACGACCAACAATCGCCCGGAGTCACACATCCAGCCGGCTTCCAGAAAACCCTCCGGGATTTTCTGAAATCCAGCCGAATGGCGCTCGGCGCGGACGTTATAGCAACATAGGAATCTGAACATGGAAAACAAAATCGAGTACAAAAAAGCCTTCAAAAAGCAAATTGTGACTTTGATAGCTGCATTTATAGTATTTTTCATGCTGATATATCTTGCGATGCAACCATCAACCGGTGCACTTCAGTTTGGTGTGATAGGACTACTTAGTTTAGTAAGTATGTTTGCTGTTTTAAAAACTTTCAGAAATCAAGCCAAAGAAGCAAAATGCCCACATTGCAAAACAGACTTATTTGAAATAATTCAAGTCGCTTTGTATGAAAAAGTCGAATTCAACTACTGCCCAACCTGTGGAAAAAATGTTGAGCTATAACAAATTAGAGGAGACAAATCAAAAAATAGGGCGCGGCCTTTTTATTTCTCATTTCAAACGTTATGTTTTAAAAGGCTCTAAATGAGTAAAACCATCATCTTTGTATCCATTGGCATGATTCTATTTGGTCTCGAAGTGCTGACTCAAGATTACATTTATGATTCCTTGATTGGTGGCTCAGTTAATGTTAATTTCGTCAGGTATCCATTGAGCATCGGCTTTATAGCGTTTGGTTTGATGCTTTTGTATAGTGAATGGCGAAAAAGAACTAATTGATCAAGGATTTGTCATGCATGAAAATAGAACAAACCAGTGGAACACTGAACGCGCCACCTGATTGATTGCCGCTCTCTGCTGCGCTACTGTCTCAACACAACCGTGCAGTTCATGGCACCAGCGGCGATGATCTGCTTGCCGGCGGTGGCCTTGCAGACGGGTGCAGCAAAGAGCAACTATCAGAAGCGCTGCAAAACAATGCATTGAAAGCTTCTTCTTTCAGATTGATCAAAAGGTATTGATATACTCCTCTTGGGGCTAAATTTAAAAGGTTGGCATTCATTGTCAGCTTAAAGCAAGGAAAAAACATCATGAACAAGTTTTTTGTTCCGGCAATCACCCTGTCGCTGGTGATGGTAGGTTGTAAAGGTAGCTTTATCACAGACCTGCCAGAATGCAGCGATCCAAAATATTACATTGCAGAAGGACAGACTGCATCGTATCAGCTAAGTGAAGTCGGTAAAGGTGAAGTTCGGACGGAAATCTATGTGACGAGTGCGGCAGGCCTTGGGGCGACATCAGTGGAGATCAGCAGTCCGGAAGACGACTTTTTTATGCCATTCCTTTGGAAAGGTTGCGGTGGCAATGAGATATATGACGTGGCCAGTCTTCTTCTCTCGGGAGAAGGTTATGTCGCTTCATTCAGAACGGACGATATCAGTCAAATAAAGATGCATGAAGTTGCGTGCGCAGATGAAAATGTTTCCATCAACAGCACTGTTTACGCTGCAAAGCGTTGCGAATATGCCTCTAGTGACGGGGTTTACAGCTACGAGAGTGTTGTGATTGATGCCGATACCGAAGATCGTCCTTTGGGTGGCGTTGTTTTCTACACAGGCTACGAAAACGGTGTCGAGAATTACTCGATCAAACTTATGGAGTGGACAAAAAATTATTAGAGAGGGACCGTTAGGAATTTTGCGTCACTCTGATAGAATTATAGAATCCGGATGAAAATATAGAGGAGCAAAAATATGAAAACAATCACCGCTGTAGCGTTTGATGAAAAATTTAACAATGGTGAAGATATCAGTGAGTATTTGGATTTTGACGCAGCCATTCGTCTCAAAGATGCCAATAAAGTTAAAACAGATACAAAAAAGGTAAATGTGGATTTTCCGGAGGTGCTCTTTAGATTGATCAAAAGGTATTGACCCACTTGAATTTTTTCAACCTTTGTAGTATAATGTAGATACAAAAGGATACATTATGAAAAAAGCAATCAATATTCGTATGGATGAAACTTTATTAAGTGACCTAGACGCTTACGCACATGAACTTGAACGTTCGAGGACTTATATTATAGAAAAAGCAGTGAGTACTTATTTTGACACTTTAGACGAAATGATTTCTGACAAAAGAATAGATGACCTGAAAGCGGGAAAGACAGAAGTTTACTCTCTTGAAGAAGTAGCACAAAAGCTTGGTCTTACATAATGTTCAAAATAATCATTCCAAAAGCTGCTTTTAAAGAATTAGAAAAAATAGATTCTGAAAATCAAAAACTTATATATTCAAAAATACAAGATTTGGAAAAAGGTATATTTACTGCCGATAAAGCCTTGCAAGGAAAACACAAAGGTAAATTTCGGAAAAGGGCCGAAAATTATAGAATTGTATATTTAAAAGAAAATGATATTTTAGTGATTACATTGATTAGAATTGCGCACAGAAAAGAGGTTTACTGACGGGCGGAGCCGCCCCCGCTACAGCTTTCCGTTTTTGTCCACTTTCAGCAGATAAAGATCTTTCCCCCTGTCGGTATTGCCTTCGGTGTAGCCGGTGACGATGAAGCCGTCAGAGGTCGTTTTGATAGCGTAGGCGGCATCGTCGTCCGGACCGCCGTAGGTGTGCTGCCAGTAGATATTCCCGTCGCGGTCGATCTTGATCAGGTAGACCTGCATGTCGTGATTCTTGGTGCTTTCGGTAAAGCCGGCAATGACGTAGCCGTTTTCGGCCTCCGTGACCGCAAGCCCTGCTTCGTCGTATTCGCCGCCGTAGTGGTGCTGCCACTGCCGTTTGCCGTTGGCGTCCATTTTCACGACGTAGATATCGTCCATTTTCCGGCGGTCGCTGTCGGTGGTGCCCACGGCGAGGTAGCCGCCGTCGCGGGTGGCGATGATCTGGTTGGCGACCTCCTTGTCGTCGTAGCCGAACGCGTTGTGCCAGAGCCGCTTGCCGCTTTTGTCGATCTTGACGACGTACATGTCCTCATCGCCGTGCCCCCAGGTGTCGGTCATGCCGGCAAAGACGTAGCCGTCGGCAACAGCCACGATGCTGTTGGCCATCTCGGCGTCCTCCCCGCCGTAGTAGGCCTGCCATTTATGCAGGCCGTTGTCCTCGACGGCCATGAGATAGCAGTTGACTTCGGAGTTGAAGAACTTGATGTGGTCCTCGTAGCCGGCAATCATGACGTGCTTGTCGTTGATCTTCGCCATCGCCCTGGCGCCGTAACGGTCGTCGTCATCGTTGTAGTAGCCGTTTTGCCACATCAGGTCGCCGTTGGCGCGAATGCGCGCGGCGTAGATGCTCTGCACCTTGTTGCCCAGGCTGCGGGTGGCCCCTGCGACAATGAAGCCGCCGCCCAGCGGGAGGATGGATTCAAGGTCATCCTCGTAGCGTCCCCCGTAGGTGCGCGACCAGACCTTGTTGCCGAAACGGTCGGTACGCACCACGTAGCCGTCATGCTGCCCCTCGCCGAAACTGGCCGTGGAACCGGCGATGATGAAACCATCATCGAGTACCAGAATATCCTTGCCCACCTCTTCATAGCGGCCCCCGAACCGTTTTTCGAACGTGGGTTTGGTGTTGGGTCTGGCGGCGATGGCGTCGAGCGATTTTTTGTCGCTCCAGCCCGTGAGCCTGACACCGTCATGCTCGAAGCGCACCTTGCACCAGGTGATGCCGTCTTTGGGACTGCGGCATTTCAGGGTTCTGAGCCCCATGGACTGGGTGGGAACCTCGGCCAGAATCGCCGACTGCGGGTCGTTGTCCGCGTACAGCTGCAAAAAGCGCCCGTCATTCGTTTCATGAATACCGCCGAACAGTGCCGAGGCACACATCAGTGAAAGGATCAACCCTTTTTTCATCTTCACTCCTTCCCATCATGTTTTGTTATAGCTTACTGCATTTGTGATATAACCAAATTTAAATCATGAAAAGAGAGCTGAATTTCGATGGGCTATTTCAAATGTAAACAGTTTGCCGTCACAAAATTGTTACAATTGCGTTTATGAAAAAGAAAAAAGTATTAATCGGGATGAGCGGCGGCGTGGACTCGACCGTGTCGACCCTGCTGCTCAAAGAGCAGGGCTATGAAGTCGAGGGGGTGTACATGAAACTGCACTCCAAACCGGGCTACCATGAGATCCATCAGGCACGGGCGCAGAAGGCGGCGGATTTCGCAGGGGTCAAACTGCACGTGCTCGACCTGCAGGAGCGTTTCAGCAAGAACGTCTTCACCCCGTTCGTCGAGACCTACAAAGAGGGGCGTACGCCCAACCCCTGCGCGCTGTGCAACCGGACCATGAAGTTCGGCGCGCTGGCCGATTTCGCCGACGAGGTCGGCGCGGAGTACCTGGCGACCGGGCACTACCTCAAGAGCGACGGGCAGTACCTCTATCAGGCCGAAGACGACACGAAAGACCAGAGTTATTTTCTCTTTTATATCAACAAAGCAATCATCCCGCGACTCGTCTTTCCGCTGGGTGAGCGGAAGAAAATGGACATCAAGGCGTATGCCGCTTCGATCAACGGGCTCGAATCGTTCGCGTCGCAGGCGGAATCGAGCGAGATCTGTTTCGTCGAGACGACCTATGCCGATGTGCTGAAGGATTTTGTGCAGATCGACCAGCCGGGCGAGGTGCTCGACTGTGAGGGCAATGTTGTCGGAGAGCACAAGGGCTATATGCACTACACTGTTGGCAAGCGTAAGGGCTTTACGGTCAAGGGGGCGCATGAACCGCATTACGTGCTGGAGATCAAACCCGATACCAACCAGATCGTCGTCGGTAAAAAAGAGGAGCTCGAAGTGTGGAACGTTTCCATCAGCGATGTGAACTTTTTCGACGAGCGCAGCGAATTCGACACGACGGTCAAACTGCGCTACCGCACCCATGCAGTGCCGTGCCATGTCAAGGTAGAAGGCAATAAGGCGCAGATTACGCTCAAAGAGCCGGTGCTGGGCGTCGCCGGCGGGCAGGCCGCGGTCTTTTACGACGGCGATCGCATGATCGGCGGCGGCTGGATAGACTGAGAATATGAGCAAAATCGCTGCCGCTGTTTTTTTGTTGATTGTCGCGGTGGCGGTCTATATTAAATCATCCGAACCGGAGGTAGAACCGATGCAGTCAAACGACGCCATTTTGGCTTTTGGAGACAGCATCACCTTTGGATTCGGGGCGCAGCCGCAGCAAAGCTACCCAGCTGTCTTGCAAAACCTGACCGGCCACAGAGTCATAAATGCGGGGGTCAATGGCGAAACCTCGGAAGAGGGGCTGGTGCGTTTGCCGGCGTTGCTTGACGACGACTCCGTCAGGCTGATGCTCTTATGTTTCGGCGGTAACGATATCTTGCAGCAGAAGTCCATGCCCCGCCTCAAGCAGAACATCAAGAAGATGATTGAAATGGCAAAGAGCAAAGGGGTGGAGGTTCTTTTGATCGGCGTACCGAAATTCGGGGTCTTCGGTCTGTCGTCCCTGCCGCTGTACAAAGAAGTGGCCAAAGAGGAAAATGTAGCGTATATGCCGGAGCTTCTGCCTGAAGTGCTTGAAGACAGCGCGCTTAAGTCGGATTATGTTCATCCCAATGCTTCGGGGTATCGACGCATGGCGGAACAGATCCGGAAACAACTGGCTGCGCTTGGCTACATTGAGTAGAGGCGGTCTTCGGTTATGGGGTTACTCCGTACAGTTCTGAACGCTTCAAAATAGTTTTTGCCCACGGAAGCTGCGTGGGCTTTTCGAGCATGATACCCTCTAACGCCGTTACATTGGAAGCGGCGCTGACAATGGCCTGGGCCTGCTCTTTTTCAAACAGGCTGACACGGTACTCCTCTTCGATGACGTCGATCTGTGAAGGGTGAATGATGGTCTTGCCCAGCAGTCCTTGTTTCAGATCTTCTTGTATCTCTCTTCTGAAGCCCTCTGCATCGTGAAAACATTTGTAGACACCGGCGCTGACATTGAACCCATGTGGTTTGAAGGCGGCGATGACATTGCCGATGGCCTGCGCGGGGGCGATGAGACTGTAAAGGGGTATGGAACAGTCGCGGGTGATGCCCAGTTGCCGCAGCATGTCTTCAAGCCCGAAACGAACAGAGGGGATGCGCCTGCGATGGGGTTTCAGCATATCGGCAAGTTCGTGCAATTCGGGAAGTGAGAAAAGTTCGCCGCCTTCGACGGAAGGCATGAAGGCGAACGGTTTTCCGCGAAGCAGTGCCAGCCATTCGTCGGCATTTTCCAGCCCGAACTTCGGCAGGACAAAGCCTTCAATGAAGCCGATGCCGTTCATTTTGAGCAGGGTGCGCAGGGTATGGGGTGAATCGGGGCGCAAAAATCGCAGCGGGCCGTCGCCGGTTAGCAGCGGCAGCATGGAATGTACTGACTCAAGCGCCTCCCTAAGCCGGTCGGGGTCGATGCCGTCTTCTAGATCGATGACCATGCTGCGGAGATTGGGGTATTTTTTTCCAGAAGCTACGGCTAAGAGGTCGTGATGCGTCGCTGGGACAAAAAGCGTTCCGCCCAGTTCGGCAGGATGAATGGGGTCAGATAGCGTTAAGCCAGTAGGGGACATTTCGCTGCTCCGCACTGATGGTCGTCGCCAGCCCGTGGCCGGGATAGACTTTTTTGTCATAATCGATCTGAAGGAACCTTTTGAGACTTTGTTTCATCTCCGACGGCGAGGAGTAGGGGAAATCGACCCGGCCGATGGAGCCGTGAAAAATAAAATCGCCGCTGAACATGGCGTCGCCGATTTCGATCGTGGAGCAGCCGGGGCAGTGGCCAGGAAAGTGGCGGAATGTCACTACGGTGCCATCAAGGTCGAAAGTCTGGTCTCCTTCGACTTCGACATCCGGGTATGAGGGCGGCAGGTCTGGCATCCAGCTGCTGCCCTGCAGCAGCATGACGTCGCCTTTTGGCGTATAGAGCGGAATGCCGAAATGCTCTTTGAGCTCCTGGTTGCTCCAGACATGGTCGAAATGGCCGTGGGTGTTGAGGATGGCTATAGGATGGCTCACGTTGGCTTTGACCCACTCGGTCGCGCCGACGCCGGGGTCGATGATGATATCGTTGCCTCCCTCTGAGATAATGTAACAGTTGGTCTGATAGGGCCCCATGGGCTGCTTTTTGATCTGCATAGTATTCTCCCTTGGGTAAAATTATACATGCAATTTTTCGCGACACTTAAAACCATCCTCAATACGGCGGATCCCGATGAGAAAATTGCGGCCTTCCGTGCGTTTTACAAAGCTTACCTTGACGGTGAAACAGAGCACGAACTGCGAATGCTTCCCGTCTTTTTCGACAGGCCTTCGTATGCCAATATCTGTACCATTGTACCGCCTTTGAAAGTGCCGAGGCGCAAGAACCCTGCCACGGTTAAAGGGCAGCAGCTTTTTTTGCATGCCATAGCGCATATTGAGTACAGCGCCATCGATCTTGCGCTGGACCACGCCTACCGTTTCGCCGGGATGCCCAAAGCGTTTTACGACGATTGGCTGGAGGTAGCGGACGATGAGTGCCGCCATTTCGAGCTGCTCGGCGGCCTGATGAAGGAGATCGGCTGCCGGTACGGCGACTTCCCCGTGCATGACGGTCTGTTCGAAGCGGGGCAGCGGACGCAACGGCTGCTGGAGCGCATGGCGGTGGTCCCGCGCTATTTCGAAGCCAACGGGCTCGACGCGACCCCGCAGATTCTGCAAAAACTTGAAACGATTCCGGGGGATGCAATGATCGAAAGAATCATTTCGGTGCTGAAGGTCATTTTAGATGAAGAGGTGGACCATGTCCGCAAAGGGGACCGCTGGTTTGCCTATGCCTGCGAGGAGGCGGGAGTGGATAAATCGGTCTATTTCGAGATCATCGAGCGTTTATATCCGGGGAGTTTTCCGCGTAAAAAAGGAGTCAATGTCGCTGCACGAAAGGCGGCGGGATTCAGCTGCAGCGAGTTGAACAAGATGGGACCGGACAAAGTCTGCTGACTACTCCTTGGTAAAACTGCTCTGTTCGATGATGACCGGGTAGAAGTAACCGTAGCCGAAATCCTTGTCCGTTTCGACGGTTCCGGTGGCAATGACGGTGTCACCCGCCTGCACACCGACTTTGCCCGGTGCGGTAAAGACAAGATCGTCCGTTGCGGCGCTGCCCGTGCCGTCCTCGATATGCACCCAGTTGCGCTTCATGATGCCGCGTGACACCTTGGTCACTTTGCCGCGGACGGAGACCGTTTTGCCTTTGAGCACGGCGCGCTTTTCAAACACCTCCGCTACCGCGTAACCGCCCGGCGATTTCGCCATCACAGTTTTAGGCGCATTGGCGGGTTTGACGGCTTCGACATTCGGATGATGGGCGGAGGCGCGGGCCATCGTGGCGAAGAGGATCTTGTCGAATGTCCGGTTCAGCGCGCGGCTTTTGAAGTTCGGCATCCACATCTGCTCGGTGAAAGTGATATGCTGTCCGACGCTGACCGGCGTCGCGGTCACGGCAACCCAGTACGTCTGGGTTCCATCGGATACTTTCATATAGGTATAGCCCCCGGCATCCATCGTTTCCGTTACACTGGCGGTATGCGTTTTTGGCACGGAAGATGCCATGGAGATCACTGTTGCCAGGAGTATTGAAAATAAGAATTTCATATAAAATCCCTTTGGTTTTTACTGAACAGAATCATATCGAATTTTCGTCAGATAATAGAAATTATCATTTTGATAGTTCCGCTAAGCTATAATCTGTTTCGTTAATATTATTTTTAGGTTCACGCATGGGCAAGTATGCTTTGATTACAGATTTTCTGACCGCTTTTTTGAAAGACGAAGTGGAAAAAACAGGGCTGAACAATGTCGTGGTGGGTCTCAGCGGCGGCATCGATTCCGCCGTGGTCGCGGTGTTGGCGCACCGGGCATTCGGCGAGCGGCTTCTGTGCGTCAAGATGCCATCGCACTATTCGTCGCAAAGCAGCCTGGACGATGCGGATGAACTGTGTGAAAAATTCGGGCTGCGCTCGGAGACCCACAGTATCGAGGAGCTGCTCAAGGCCTACGTTACCGATGAGATGGATAACCTGCGCATCGGTAACTTTTCGGCGCGGATGCGGATGGCGACCCTATTCGATATTTCGGCCAGAGAAAGTGCGCTGGTACTGGGGACGAGCAACAAAAGCGAACTGATGCTGGGGTACGGTACACTGTTTGGTGACCTGGCCAGTGCGGTCAACCCCATCGGAGACCTGTACAAAACAGAAGTGTTCGAATTGGCGCGCCACCTCGGGGTGCCGGAGAGTATCGTTTCCAAGCCGCCTTCGGCGGACCTGTGGGCGGGACAGAGCGACGAAGCGGAGCTGGGGTTCAGCTATGCGCAGATTGACAGTGTGCTGCGTCGCTACGTCGAGGAGCGTGCAAGCCGTGAGGAGCTACAAGACGAGCAGTGCGACCCGAAACTGGTCGAGCTGATAATTACACGCATCTATCGCAACCAGTTCAAGCGGAAAATGCCGGTCATCGCCAAACTGACCTCACGCACAATCAACCATGATTTCAATTACCCAAGAGATATAACCCTATAGGAGAAGCAAGATGAAGATTCCATTTTACCGGCCGGACGTGTCGAAAAAAGAGCTGAGCAAGGTCGAAAAGGTACTGCACGGAGAAGCGGAGGGCGTTGTAGAAGATTTCGAAACGAAGTTCGAAGATTATATCGGCTGCGGACACGCACTCTCCACGTCGCACGGGACGGCGGCGCTGCACCTCGCCATGCTGGCGATCGACCTCAAGCGCGGTGACAAGGTGCTCTGCTCGGTCAATGCCTTTCCGTCGGTGCCTGAAGTCGTTCGCCACTTCGATGCCGAACCGGTCTTTATCGATGTCGACGAATGGACCTATAATATGGACATCGATAAACTCGAGCACTATCTTGAAGAGCACAGCAATAAAAAGCTCAAGGCGGTCATCGCGACGCATATCGCCGGGCAGCCGATGGACCTCGAACGGCTCTACAACATCGCCAAGATTTACGATGTCAAAATCATCGAAGATGCCTCGGCGGCGCTCGGTGCCACTTACAACAGTCGCAAGATCGGCAGTACCGGCGCGGACATTACCTGCTTCAGCTTCAGTCCGCATATGAAACTGACCATCAGCAACGGCGGGGTGCTGGCAACGGATGACCTTGAGATGATGGAGCGTGCCTCGCTGCTTAGAAACCATGGTATCGTGAAAGAGGAAGAGTCACTTTCCTATATTTACGACGTGGTCGAAATCGGGAACAAATATACGATGAGTCCGCTTGAAGCGGCATTCAATACGGCCTTTATTGCCCATCAGGATATGGCGATCGAACGTCAACAGGAGCTGGCCGCTCGGTACAACGAGCGGCTCAAGGGGACGCACCATATCACGCTGCCCGAAGTACACCGAGACCACGCCTTTTTCAACTATATCATCAAAGTAGACAAAAACCGCGACGGCTTTGCACGCGACCTGCTGGCGCGCGGCATCGAAACGGGACTGCACTATATTCCGCTGCACCTCATGAGCTACTATAAAAACAAATACGGCCTGCGCATCAACGATTTTCCTGTGGCGCTTCGCAATTATCAGCAGATTCTCTCCTTGCCCATTTATGCCGCGATGACGGATAAAGAGGTCGATTATGTCTGCGACAACATTATAGAGCTGGCGAAAAACCGGGTGTGAAACGCCGCCTGAACACTTGGGGCGAACGCTTCTTCTACGCCCCGAACTCCTTTCAGAAACTCCTTTCGTACCTGCTGTGGCCGCTGAGCGTGTTGTACTGTTTTGTCATGCAGGTCCGCTTTAGGCGTACACGTCCGCGTGAACAGGGTATTGCCGTAGTCAGCGTCGGCAATCTGACGGTGGGCGGCAGCGGAAAGACGCCTCTGGTCACGGCACTGGCGCAGCGCTGGCGCTTTCCGGGCATCGTCTTGCGCGGTTATGGCCGAAAAAGCAGCGGGTTGCAGAGGGTGTCGGACGGCAAGAGGGTTCTTTGCGATGTCATGACCAGCGGGGACGAGGCGATGATCTATGCACTGAAGGTACCGCATGCTGTCGTGATTGTCAGTGAAGACCGCGAGGCAGGAATCGCCGCTGCAAAGGAGGCGGGCTGCGACTGCGTCTTTCTGGACGACGGCTATGGTAAGCATCATATTAAAAAATATGACATTGTCATAGCGGTCGATACCCCCAACCAATTCTGTCTCCCGGCAGGCCCGTACCGCGAACGGCTCTGGCCGGGCAAAAAGGTGAAACTCGTCAAAGAGGGACGGGAGTTTTTTCGGCATGTCAGCGTGAAAGACGCAGCGCAGAGGATGGCGCTTGTGACGGCCATTGCAAGACCGCAGCGGCTTGACCGCTATCTGCCGCCGGTTGTCTCAAAACACTATTTTCCCGACCATCACTACTTTTGCAAAGCGGAACTCCAAGCCATACTGGCGCAAAGCGGCGCGCAAAAGTTGCTGGTCACTTATAAAGATTACGTTAAAATTCGCTCTTTCAATCTGCCGCTTGCCCTGCTGGATCTCGAGCTAGAGCTCGATCCGGCACTATCAAACGCAGTGGAACACTACATCAGGAGCTGTGATGAGAACTAAAATCGATACGGTCAAGACCCTTTTGGAGGCACTTCCGTTCATTAAAGAGTTCGGTCGGCAGATCGTGGTGATCAAGTACGGCGGCGCTGCGCAGACTTCCGAGGTGCTCAAGGCAAAGTTCGCGCGCGATGTTCTGCTGATGTATCTGGTGGGGATTCAGCCTGTGATTGTACATGGCGGGGGACCGCGCATTACCGAGATGCTGGGCAAACTCGAGATTCCGACCGAGTTTATCGACGGGCAGCGCGTGACCACGCCTGAGGTGATGCGGATCGTCGAGATGGTGCTGTGCGGCGAGGTGAATAACGAGATCGTGGCATTGCTCAACTCGCACGGCGCGCGTGCCGTCGGCGTCAACGGCAAAGATGCCCAGTTCATGACCGCCAAGCCAAAAGAGGAAGGCAAATGGGGGCTGACCGGTGTCATCGAGCACGTCAATGCCGATGTGATCCACCGTATGCTCGATGAGAAGTTCATTCCCGTCATCGCGCCGATTGCTTCGGATACACAGACCGGACATCCGGGTTACAACATCAACGCCGACTTTGCCGCCTCCAAAATTGCAGGGGCCATCGGGGCGAAAAAAGTCGTGTTCATGACCGATACCCCGGGGGTACTGGACGCGGACGGAGAGCTGCTTTCGACCCTCAGCGAGGATGAACTCATCTTTTTCAAAGGTGACGGCACGATTCATGGCGGCATGGTGCCCAAGGTCGACGCCTGCATCGAGGCGATCGAGCATGGCGTGGAAAAAGCACATATCATCGACGGGCGTATTGAACACGCCATTTTGCTGGAGCTCTTCACCGATGAGGGCATCGGCACCCAGATTACACTCTAAGGCTATTTTGCTCTATGCAGACGCAGAAATTTATCCTCAAGTTCTTTCCTGAAATCATGGTCAAAGGCACCAAAGCCAAGCGCCAGATGACCGGACAGCTTTACAACAATCTGACACTGCTGTGCGTGCGTATCGACGAAGCAGTAACGGTGCGCAGGTTCCAGGACCGCATCGAGGTCGTTTGTCCGAAAGATGTCGTTGACGAAACGCGACGTGTGCTCTTAAGCACTCCGGGAATCGAGCAGGTGCTCGAAGCGCTTCAGTTCGACGGCATGGAGACGATCGATCAGATCAAAATAAAAGTCGGCGAGATCGTGCTTGATACGCTTGCGGGAAAAACCTTTGCCGTGCGCACGCGTCGCAGCGGTACGCATGACTTTACCTCTATCGATATCGACCGTCAGGTCGGCGGTTACCTGCTGGAGCGTTCAGAGGCCGCCGGCGTCAAGCTGAAGTCGCCGGAGGTGACGGTGATGCTCGAGCTGATCGACAGGCAGCTCAATATCATTACGAAAAAGCACAAGGGGCTGGGGGGCTTTCCGCTGGGAACGCAGGGCGATATCCTCTCGCTGATGTCTGGCGGGTTCGACTCTACCGTGGCGTCGTACCTGACGATGCGGCGCGGTATCAAGACGCATTTCGTCTTTTTCAACCTTGGCGGCAAAGCGCATGAGATCGGCGTCAAGCAGGTGGCCTGGTACCTCTGGTCCAATTTCGGTGCGTCGCATCGCGTACAGTTCGTCAGCGTGCCGTTCGAGGGCGTCGTCGAGGAGATCTTCCGCTCGATCGCACCGACCTATATGGGGGTGATGCTCAAGCGCCTGATGGTGCGGGCGGCGGAGCAGGTCGCCGATACGCTTGAAATCGACGCGCTGCTGACCGGCGAGAGCGTGGCGCAGGTGAGCAGCCAGACCCTGCGCAACCTGGCACTCATCGATGCCGTGAGCGAAAAGCTGATTTTGCGGCCGCTGTCCACCATGGATAAACCCGAGATCATGGCGATCGCCGACAGTATCGGCACCCGCCGTTTCGCCGAGACCATGCCCGAATACTGCGGGGTCATTTCACAAAACCCCGTCACGCACGGCTCGTTCAAGCGGGTGGAAAAAGAGGCGGCACGGTTTGATTATTCGGTACTGGACAGTGCCGTAGAGGCGGCAGAATATCTCAACATCGACGAGATCGTCGAATCCATCAACGCAAGCGCTCCCGTCGAGATTGTGCATGAGCTCAATCCCGAAACCGATGTGCTCATCGATATCCGTGCCGAAGACGCCACGCTGCAGGCCGAAACAAAAACCTTGAAAATTCCCTTTTATAAACTCAAATCGGAATTTCCGAAGCTGCCCAAAGGCAAGCGCTATATGCTCTACTGCGACAAGGGGGTCATGAGCCAGCTGCATGCGCAGTTTCTCAAAGATGAAAAGCTCAGCGACGATATCAGGGTTTACAGGCCCGGGAGGAAAACAGCAAAATAGCACTCTATCTGAAAACTTAGAGTAAAGTTGGCGGATTAAACCATATTCAGATTTTTCTTTCCTGCCATTTTTTTCACAGTATATTTTCATTTATTTGCCATAAAGGATTGATATGGGTGATGGTAAAGTATTGGCGCTTTATATGACAATGCCGGATTTGATGCGCTCCGGACATCGAATGATGTGTGATGACTTTGAGTGCGATCCGGACGGAATACAGGGAGATGTGAAGTATGGCGAGCCGGAGGGCAGTAGAGTGCTGCTGGTTTCGCAGAGCAGCTATGCGCTGATCGAAGACGCTGAACTTGTAGTCGATAAGGGTGTTTTGATGGAGAATATTTATGTTGATATTGACGTAAACAATCTTGAGGAGGGGCAGATTCTAGAAATCGGGGAAATGCTGTTCAAGGTAGAGGGGCCATGTCGGGCATATGGCTATCTGTACGCGCTCTCACCGGATTTACCTGAGATTATCGACGGCAACCGTGGAATTTTTATATCGGCGATGGAGCCGGGAAAGATTGCGGTGGGTGATGGCGTTAAGGTGCTGCAGGCATGATGAGTTCAATGGGTCTGTCCAGGTATTGTACACTGCGAAAACGTTTTTATATGCCGGTAGAAGCATGACTGAATCAAAGAAGCCTTTGGCCGGAATCGGTGTAGATTACAGCAATATCTGCAAGGATTACAATACTTCATATCTTGACAGGGACAATAAAGATCCGGCAACCATGAAGTGTATGAAAGCCGTAACGCTATGGATGAAATCACTGCTTCAGCAGCTGCAAGACAGGTTCGGATTGTCAATTTATAACCTGCAGTCGGGGTCTGCCGCGAGCGTAGATGAGATCGCTTCAAACCGCTTTTTGTTCTATTCGCTGGAAAAAGAGATTACGCTGCAAAGCTATGTGCTGCAAGATTCGGATGCAACCTATGATACTGCCTCTGACTGGGTAGACAATCTGAACACGGGTATGATTATCAGAAATGATGAAGATGGCGAAGGCGTCTATTTTTATGCCTATGAAGATTCGCCCCTGTTAAGCTGGCTGCACGACAGACTGCAAACGTTTTCTCTGGATGAAGTGGAGTTTAACGCCTGAAGAGTTCAAAATGATCTAAAAACGGCGATCAAGTCAACGCGCCACCCTCATTTGTAACACTGCTGCGATCCTTGTGCATGAATGCGCTAAAATCGCTCCATGGAAAATGAAACAATCATGGTTTACTGTACGGTACCCAACGCCAAAGCGGGTCAGACAATCGCCGAAACGCTGGTCAAGGAACACTTGTGCGCCTGTGTGAACTGTCTGCCCGGAGTTCGTTCGCATTATATCTACGAAGGTGAGTACTGTGAAGAGAGCGAGGAGTTGCTGCTGATCAAAAGCACAAAAGCACTATTTGATCGGCTTCAAGCTCGAATTGAAACGTTACACCCTTATCGTGTTCCAGAGATCATCGCCGTCGATATTACGAACGCAAATGAGGCCTATCTGCAATGGCTGCGCAGCAGCATACTGTAACAGCCACCCCTTTTCAGCAAGCCGTTTGGGAAGCGATAAGACAAATCCCCACAGGCAGGGTAACGACCTACGGTGACATTGCTGCATACTTGGGAACAAAAGCGGTGCGTGCCGTCGGCACGGCTGCCGGAAGGAATCCAAATGCGCCACAGGTACCCTGTCACCGCGTTGTATGTGCCGATGGCAAGATTGGCAAGTATTCAGGCCCCGGGGCTGTGAAAAGAAAAAAAGAGCTATTGTCTCATGAAGGAGTTGAAATAGCAGGAGGGAAGATCGTTGACTTCGAAACCCTTCGCTACCGATTCTGATGGTTTTAAAATCAGGAAACCTGAACAAGTTTCCTATTTTCGCTGCCTGTAAGTACAGCAAGTTTTTTACTGCGAGTCGCCAATAATGCATACGAATCGCTGTCGATATTGTCAACATAGAGCCATTCGGCTTCAGCCTTTTGCGGTGTAAAGGTGACGATCATGAAGCCTCGGTTGTTGAGATTGCAGTATTGCAGGTCGTCTATCAGCAGTTGCAGTACCTGTTCGAATTGCTGTGCCATCTCTTCCGTGCTCAAAGCAAGGTACTCTTCAAGTCCCGGGGATGTGACGGAAGTGACTGCAAATTCTACACCTGCCTGAAGCTCCGGCTTCATGGTGGCGGGATTGGAGGCTTTGAGGTCGTTTGCCCAGCTGTTGTGGCTGTCTCCGGAAAGAACGACAAGGTTTTTGTCTGATTGCAGTGCGGTACCGAGTACGGTTTCACGCTCCATGAAGTAGCCGTCCCAAGCGTCAAGGTTGTAGGGGATGACGCTTGTCACGCGCGCTTTTTCTTCGTCGGTCAGTGTCGGATCTCCTTGCAGCATTCTCGTTTTGAGTGCTGCGAGCTCAGTAAATGACTGCTGCATCTGCTGCAGAATGGCCTGTTTTTGCGCATCATCCAGGTCACCTTCAAGCTGCGCCAGCATCGAAAGCAGTTCCGCGGGAATGTTCATGCGTCCCATGACGACCTGCTGCCCGAGCACCTGCCACGTTGCCGTGGAGGTTGTTAGACGCTGCTGCAGCCACTGCAGCTGCTCACTGCCCATCATGGTCCGCTCAGGGTTTGTCAGTGCTGCTGTGAACGCAGCGGCATCGAGAGTAACGCCGCCATTGCCGTCGGGGACCATATAGTCTGCATAGGAGAGTTGTTTGTCGCGACCGATAATGCGGGTATCAAGCATATGCAGTGCGACCAGATCTCCGAATTCGAAGCTGCGATAGATGTCATAGTTGACATTCGGCGTTGAATCCGGGAATGGTGAGTTGGATGGCTTCGGTGCTGCCGGACGAATCGGCATCCATTCGAAATAGGCCCTGAGGGCATTTTGTTTTCGGTAGCTGAACGATCCTTCCGACGTGTTGTCGTGATTTTCCGCACCGTTTTTGTAAGCGTCATTGGCCACTTCATGGTCATCCCATACCGCAATGAACGGTAATGCGGCATGAAGGTTTTGCAGACCCTTGTCCGTTCGATAAAGGGCATAACGTCTTCGATAATCCTCAAGGCTCAGCAGCTCTTTGTCGTTTCCGGAAGGGAGTGCGCGCCCTATAGAGACGGCATTTTCGGTGGCATAGGCAGGATTGCCGTTTTCATCGAGCATGCCATATTCGTAAATATAGTCTCCCAAATGAAGCGCAAAATCAAGATCATTATGTTTTGAAGCTTCGGCATAAGCATTGAAGTAGCCTTTAGGATAGTTTGCGCAGGAAAATACAGCAAGTTTGAGCTGAGCTAAAGAGCCGGTCGGGAGTGTTTTCATTTTTCCGACAGGTGAGATGATGTCATCGGAGATGAAACGATAATAGTATGTTGATGAGGGTGTGAGGTTTTGTACATCTACTTTGACTGTATAATCGATAAGAGCGGTGACGGTAACGTCGCCATTATGCAGTAGGGTTTCAAATGCGGGATCTTCAGCTACTTCGTATGTCACGGGGAGTTCATCTTCACCGTCTGCAGGAGTAATACGCGTCCAGATGATCACTTTATCGTTTTGCGGGTCCCCACTGGCGACACCGTGGTAGAATCCTCGAGGAGTGGAGGCTACTGAACTGCTTTGATCACTACTACTTTGTTCACTGCTGCCGTTTGACGATGCACTACCGTCCGAAGCGTTTTTCGGTGCTGACCCTCCGCCACCGCACCCGCTTAAGCCGGAAGATACTACCAGTGTACCTGCGGCAATCGCCGAAATGCTTAAAAACTCCCGTCGCGTCATTTTCATCTATGGACCTTTATCGTTGTTTGCCTGCAATCGTAGCTTTTCAAAAACACATAACCATTGCAAGCAGGTAACTGCTTGATTACTAATGTAGTTCACACAGCCGCTTCGCTATAATTTCGAAAATCTTCAAAAGCGAATATGATGCAGTTTATTGAAACACGCGGAAACGACGGAACCCATCCTGAAAAAGTCACTTTCTCCCAGGCGATTTTGAGCCCGATCGCCTCGTACGGCGGTCTGTATGTTCCCGAAACATTGCCCGAGCTTGGACGGGAGTTTCTGGAAAAACATCTAAGCAGCAGCTACAAGACGATGGCGAAAGATCTGCTTTCTCGCTTCGAGATCGATATCGAAGCAGATGTCATCGACGAGGCGCTTTCGCTCTATGACATGTTCGATGAACCTGCCAACCCGGTGCCGGTTGTGAAAGTGAAAGAGGACCTCTATGTCAGTGAGCTCTACCACGGGCCGACGCGTGCGTTCAAAGATATGGCGCTGCAGCCGTTTGGCGTCGTACTCTCTTCTATCGCGCAGTCACGCAATGAAAACTATCTGATCCTCGCCGCGACCTCCGGAGACACCGGTCCCGCGGCGCTGGAGACTTTCAAGAATCGCCCCAACGTCAAGGTGGCCTGTCTCTACCCCGACGGCGGCACCAGCGACGTGCAGCGCCTGCAGATGGTGACTGAGGATGCGCCGAACCTGAAAGTCATCGGCATCAAGGGCAGTTTCGACGACGCGCAGGGCGCACTCAAGCGTCTGCTTGGCTCCAAAGCGTTCAAAGCAGCACTCAAGGAGAAACACACCTCGCTCTCCGCAGCGAATTCGGTCAATTTCGGACGCATCATCTTTCAGATCATCTATCATCTCCACAGTTACCTCGAACTGGTGCGCCAGAACGCCATCTCGATGGGAGAGAAGGTCTACCTCGACGTGCCAAGCGGCAACTTCGGCAATGCGCTCGGCGGCTACTACGCCATGAAGATGGGCCTTCCGGTCGAAAAGATCATCATCGCCTCGAATGAAAACAATGTGCTGACCCGCCTGATCAACACGGGCGCATATGATCTGCGCGGTGCCGAAGTCATTTCGACCACTTCTCCGGCCATGGATATTTTGAAATCATCCAACGTCGAACGGGTGCTTTACGATCTGTTCGGAGAAGATCGAACCAAAACGTTGATGGAGCAGCTCGATACGGAGCACCATTATGAACTCTGTTCCATGGAGCTTGAAAAGCTCAGGGAGTTTTTTGCCGCGGATTTCGCCACGGGCGAAGAGGGCAAGCAGTTCATTAAGATCGCGATGGAGAACGGCTATCTTATGGACCCGCATACCGCGACGTGTTTCAAGGCCTATGAGACCTGCGCCACCGGTGATTACAAGACCATTGCCTACTCCACTGCGGAGTGGACCAAGTTCTCTCCGACCATCGCCAATGCATTGACCGGCGAAGTGGATACGCACGATGTCGATGCGCTCGCATCCATCTCCAATACCGCCGGTGTCTCCATTCCGTCCATGATCAAATCGCTTTTCGAAAAACCGATCGCACAGAAGACCGTTATTGAAAAAGAACAGATCGAGTCTGAAATACTCTCGTTTATCTAAGAGAGGCTTTTAGTTTTTCAGTGCCGCTTTGGCATTGAAATCCGCAATCACTTTTTCAGCGTCGCAGACCACACCTGCATCCGTTTTCAGTGACTCTTTTTTGAGTTTGTCCGGATAGTCGATCTGTGAGAGGATATGCCGGATGGCGTTGAGGCGTGCACGCTTTTTCTTGTCGGCGCTGATGACGGTCCACGGGGCGTGATCGGTGTGCGAAGCCATGAACATGGCGTACTCGGCAATGGTGTATTTGTCCCACAGTGCCTGCGAGTGCTGATCGATCGGGGAGAGCTTGTACTGTTTGAGCGGATTGGTGGTACGCTCTTTGAACCGCTTGGCCTGCTCCTTCTTGGAGATGGAAAAATAGAGTTTGATCAGCGTGATGCCGGCGTTGACAAGCATCTGCTCGAATTGCGGGACTTCGTGCAGAAACTCCTGGTGCTCCTCCTGGGTACAGAAGCCCATCACGGGTTCGACGCCTGCGCGGTTGTACCAGCTGCGGTCGAAGAG
>JANTHE010000013.1 GCA_024762585.1 Sulfuricurvum sp.
TTAACCTTTGCAAATTAAAATGTGCAAACATCAGCAACTGTACGATGTATATAAATATTCCTATGACAGGAATTAAAAATAGAGCAGCTGCAATAAGTGCAATGCCATTTGTCTGAGACCTGTCTTTATTTTGTAACTTTTTATACTCCTCTTTTGTAGCGTACATGGCTACAGAGTCATAAAAATTTGGTTTTTTAATTAAAATAAACCATAAAAAAAGATGGATAAATATATTTAGAAAAGGTACAAAAAGGAATGGAAATGTGATAATAAGCAACAGAATAAAAATCATATTTTGTTTTAAAGCAATAAAAACACTTCCAAAAGTAGTTCCAAAGCCGCGTTTGTCATTGTGGTAGTATTTATCATTGATTATATCTACTATTTTATCTGCAATTATTCCAACAATCATTACTGAAGTTATAATGACCAACTCATAATATATAAGGATACCACCTACATTTTCAACTGCAGATTGGAACCAGTGTGCATCACCAATGAATGGAATGTAAGATAATAACGATTCTATAAAATTATTTATAGGTTCAATCAGAAGATAGAATAAAACTCCCCATACACCTGCAGCGACAAGAATAGGAATTAAAGAAGTGATAAATATCTTTTTGTTAAGTAAGTCCTTTAATGCTTTTAAAAATATTATGAACATATATTTTCCTAATTTATCTGTTTAGATACAGTTCTGTTGTTGAAATACCGCAGTAAAAATTCCATGGCAAAAGCCAATGCAAAAGCGGCAATCAAATAATATGCAATTTGAGGCATAGTTTTATAAGTCGAATAGAGAGTAAGTCCTGCAACACCAAACATAGAAAGAATAGCTAAAACAACAACATACAGTTTTGCTCCGGTCTCTTTTATAAGATTCAAGTGTGCTATATGCGTACTGCCCTGAACGATAAGCATGACTATGGCAGCAACTGTCGTAATCTCAGAGAGATTGAAAAAGAGAACCATCGGAACAATCAATACAGCACTTATAATAATACCTTCAAATGATTGGTAAACATTATACTCATACTCTTTTGGCAGATTTCCCTCTTTTGCCATAGTGTAACCTATTTCAGCTACGGCATAGAGTGTTGCGTTTATCGCTGATGCAGTTGCCAGCAGTGCCGTTGCAGCCATAATTTTAAAGCCCCATTCACCAAACACAGGTTTGGCAGCGGCTGCCAGGGCATAATCTTTTGTTTTTATAATCTCATCAAGAGGGAGGTTTCCAAGAACAGATATACTTGTTAAGATATAGAGTCCGGCCACAAACAAGATCGCTATAAACATTGAACGCATCATGGTAACTTTTGGGTTGTTCATATCTTCAACAGTATTGGTAATGACACTGAATCCCTGGTATGCAAAGAAGGTGATACCTATGGCAAAGAGCATTCCGCTCATCGGAGGCATATCAGCAACGCTTAAAAGGTTTGGCTGTACAGTAAAAAGAGCAGCTACAGCAAAGACAATAAGAACGGAAAGTTTGATAATAACAATGAAATTCTCTGATTTTGCAACAATGGTGGCACCGATAAGGTTGATAAAGGTAAACAGAGCGACAACGCCTACCGCAAAAATATTAATCCACACTCCATTGCCATGTGCCATAAATGTTGCAGCATACGTTCCAAATGATTTTGCGACTGCAGCGACGGCAATAAGCTGAGAAAAATAAAACATCACACTCATAGAACCCGAAAAATTATTTTCCCCAAATCCCTGAACGAGATACTCAACAATACCGCCTCGCGACTGGTACCTTACAGCCAGCTTCGCAAGAGAATAACCGCTAAGCAGTGCAATGAGACCGCCAAAGATAAAAGAGAGCCAGACAATATTGCCGGCCATCGCTCCTGCTTGACCGATAACGATGAAGATACCGGCTCCAACCATAGAACCGATGCCTAAAAATACTGCGCTCCAGACGCCAAATGCTTTTTTCTCTATCACAATATCAACCTTTTTCTCTATACGAACAAGCATGCATCACCATCACAACATCTCCGTCAGCTTGTCCGTCAGCTTAAGCGCCCACTCCGGCGGCATGTGTCCGCGGTTATAATAGAGGTAATTGTCAAACCCCCACTTCATCACTTTGGAAAGCGGTGAATGAAGCGCTACGCTTCGCTCGCCTCCGAACAGCGTGTTGTCATTGATCATAATCGCTTCGGCACCGCCCATATTCATAATGCAGAACACTTCCGGTTCATAGGCAGGCACATCAATATCTTCGCCCAGCGATTTCATGAAGTCTTTGGCCGCGATTTCGCCCTGAATGATCGCGATATGCCCAAGTTTCGGCTGTGCCAGCGCAGTGATATCGCCGGCTGCATAAATATTGTTCCTGTCAAGATGCCGCATCCGAGTGTCGGTCGGAACAAAGCCCCGGTCATCGCCCAGACCGGAATCGGCGATGACCCGGGGGGGCTTTATAAGGAGGGATGATTACGGCAAGATCGCACGGCAGTTTCGTGCCGTCTTCAAACACCACATACTCTTTTTCTATTTTTTGCAGTACTTTAGCTGTATGGAGCTTCATCTGACTCTCTTCCATATATTTTCCTACGACTTTATGCGGTTGCGGTCCGACATCTTCAAAAAATTCGCTTGCCGGGGAGAAGATATTGATCCGGTAATCTTCAGGCAAAAGATGCTTTTCATGTTTTAGATAGTGGTCAGCCAGAAACATCACTTCTCCGATGGGCCCTTCGCAGGGAGCGGAGAGTTTCGGTGCGTCTACCCTTGTACCGAAAACACTTTTTGCCGAACCGGTGACAATATCACCGCCTTCAAAGTTCTGCAGCCTCTTCCAGAGTCGCTGTGCCTGCACATCGTCACATACCGAGTAGCCATACTCGCCGAACCCTTCGATGGCATCATAATCCTTGACGGCACCCATGGCGATAAACAGGGTGTCGTATGAGAGCGTATCACCGTTTTTCAGGTACACCGCCTGCTTGTCTGCATCGATTTGAACCGCTTCATTCTCTATCAGCCTGCCGCCTTTGGCTTCAATACTCCGGCGTATCGGAATGTGCGTATGAGAAACTTCAAGGCCATCCAGCGCAACGTCAGGCAGTGACGGTTTTAGCAGTGAATGTTCAAGAGGATTGACAATAGTAATTTCAATCTTTTCACCGATCTGATGACGCAGCGTGTAAAAAATATGCAATCCGGCAAAACCGGCACCTAAAATAACTACTTTTTTCATCTCAAAATTCCTCGCATTGCTGATGGTCAATCTCTTGACCGCATCGCTCTTCGAGCATTTCAAGCCGTTCCATTTTTGCATGATGTTTCATGTTCAACAGTATAAATCTGTAAGCGATATAGATCAGTACCGGCCAGAAAGCGTACCATAGTATTGTATCTGTATATTGTATTTTACGGCTTTTGAAAGCTGCATGAATCTGTTCATGCGCTCAGAGTCCGCCAAAACGGACTCAATGTGTTTTAGATTTATTGTCAAAGAGCCATTTCGTCGATTCGGGTTTGCTTTTTTCAATAGATTTCAGCAGCGAATCAAAAGAGGCCTTGGCTTTGTCATACAGTTTCTCCACCTCATTTTTTCCCTTGATCTCGTCACCGATGGCGTCAATTTGATCTTCGAGCGTCTCATACGCTTTGCCCTCTTTTGAAGCGTACCCAAGCGCTACCGCTTTTTTCAGCTCCGTCTTGGCTGCGCCGAGCAATTTTTTCGCCTGCGCTTTTTCAGATTTGTCCAGTGCGGAAGCCGCATCGACATACGCCTGGGCGCGTACCAGCGGCATCGGAATGATCTCTACATCCGATTCAAGCGTTCCGAACGCGCTCTGCAGCGCCTTGATCGCCTCCTGGGTATGCCCTTTTTTCAGCATCTTCTCCGCCAGCTTCGTCGCTTCGGGGTAGAGGTCCATCGGAAGATACTGCGTTGCAATAATCATCTCGTCGCGCAGCGGATCGATCAGGGTGCGTGCCGCGGCGAGATCATGTTTTTCCAGAGCGCTTTCCGCCGTATCGACGGCGGCGTCGATCTGATCGGGCGTATTGGCGATTTCATCGATAGAGATTTCATCCGCAATGGGCACGAGGTGCAAAGCGGGGTTGTCATTGATGGCCTGGTCAAATGACGCAGTAGCGCTTGCCAGCAGCTTTTCCGCCGAGGCAGTATCGTGTTTGCGCAGTGCGCGGGCCGCATGCATGGTATCGTCCAGTGCGCTCAGAACCGCTTTGGGCGCCGACGCCATTTTTTTACGATGCGTCTTGAGCGTCTTGTCAATGCTCTGTTTTATCGGAGTATCGGAAAACCCGTAATAATCATGTACAGCCGTACTCTTTTCAACCGGATAACCGTCAAACTTTTTCACTGCGCTTCCGGCTTGCGCCGCTGTCGCTCCAAGTATTACGGCCGCTGCAGCCGAAACAATCATACCTCTTTTTTTCATGACTTACTCCTATGTATTTTGGATACAATCATTATGAAACTATATTTTAAATATAAAGTAAACAAATGTAAAACAGACGGTTAACCATGGCCGGGCATGTAAAATATGGTACAATCACTACACAAAGGAGTGATATGCCGACAACGGGACCCTCTGACAAAAAGATCGGATTCATCGAAGCCTTCAGCATCGGTGTCGGCGGCATGGTCGGGGGCGGTATTTTTGCCGTGCTCGGCCTTACCATTGCCCTGGCGCACGGGGCTGCGCCGATCGCCTTCGCCGTCGCGGGGCTCATCGCCCTTGTCACCGTCTACTCCTATGTCAAACTCTCCCTGCGCTATCCCAGCGAGGGCGGGACCATCGCTTTTATCGTTGCGGGATTCGGCAACGGGCTCTTTTCGGCACTGGTGAACAACCTGATGCTGATCAGCTATGTCATCATGCTCGCGCTCTACGCCTACGCATTCGGCAGTTACGGTTCCGCCCTGCTGCTGGGGAGCGACGTGGCGTGGCTGCACAAAGCACTGGCCGCGGGCGTGATAATCCTGTTTGCGTTTGTCAATCTGATGGGGGCGTTTATGACGGGAAAAACCGAAGACGTGATGGTATTTGTCAAGCTCGCGATTTTAATGGTCTTCGCCGGAGTAGGCATGATGACGCTCGATCCCGCCCGGCTTGCGCCTGATGCATGGAGTGCACCTGTTTCCGTCGCCACGGGCGGATTGATGATTTTTCTGGCCTATGAAGGTTTTGAGCTGATCGCCAATACCGCCAAAGACATCAAGGCACCTGAAAAAAATCTTCCGCGCGCCTACTACGGCGCCGTGATATTCGTCATCTTGCTCTACATCGCCGTCGCTGCGGTCGCGGTAGGAAACGTCTCGCTTCACGAGGCGGAACATGCGAAAGATTATGTCCTGGCGGTGGCGGCCGAACCTTTTTTCGGTAAAACCGGTTTTACGCTCATCGCCGTTGCCGCCATGCTCTCCACCGCGTCTGCGATCAACGCCACGCTGTACGGCGGCGGAAGAGTCAGCTACCTGATCGCCAAACTCGGAGAACTACCCGAAGCATTTGACCGTAAAATCAAACAGGGGTACGAAGGGATGGTTATCATCGCTCTTTTAAGTATCATTTTCACGATTTCGTTTACACTCGAAAATATTTCGGTGGCCGGCAGCATGGGGTTTTTGATTATCTTTTCTCTGGTCAATCTCGCCAACTTTCGTCTGTACAAGCAAACCGGCGGCAACCGGGTTATCTCCGGATTCGGTTTCGTGCTCTGCATCAGTGCGACGGCGGTGCTGCTGGGCTACAACGCCCTGCACACTCCCCGGGCGCTGATCAGCAGCGGCGTTGTGATGATGGCTGTCGGGTTGTTCACCTATTTATACTACGCGATTGAAAAACGTGTTTCGATCAAATCAGACACCTTGAAATAACACCCGTCTTTCAGCGCTTCGTTATATTTTCAACCATAACCCTAAAGATAAACTTGTGAATAAAATAGAGACTGTACCAGTACAAATACCCGAATATTCCGTGCGGCTCGAAATAGGCGGTTAGCGTCAGAAGCGCCTTGTCTTTGTTTTCAGTCGGATAAATCGTAAACTGCAGCCAGGCGTCTCCGGGGGTGATCATGTCCGCCTTGAGACGCAGCACCTTGTTATTTTGAAAATTTCTATAATACGTCACCACCCAGAAATCGATTCTGTTGCCGATGCGAATAAGGCTGGGGTTACTTTTTTGTGATCTCAGTCCTCTGCCGCCGAGCAGCACATCGATCCATCCCCGCAGTCGCCAGAGCCACATGGGCGAATAGTAGCCGGTTTTACCTCCGATATTTTTTATTCTGTCAAAAACGGCTTCAATTTCCTGTACATCAATCTCTTTTGAAAAACTTTCAAAGAGCATTCCCTCTTTTTCCTGTGAACTCATATGCATAAACTGCTTTTTCTTTTCGGGGTTGAGTACAGAAAGTTCATAGGGAGTCGCCCAGACGCTGCGGTACATTGCCGACTCATCTCTCTGCGCCGCCTTACGGACGGAAGCGGCATACGACAACGGGACCACAGGACACTCCGGATCGATCCTGGCCACGGAGTATTTGCCGATAACGGCCGCTGAGCGCATCCCCTCCAGAAGACGTTCGATCAAAATGGCGGGAATAGCCGAAATCCTTGAAATGATTCTGCTGAGAAAAAACGGCGGCAAAAAAAGTGAAAAAAAAGGCAGCGGCAGCGCGCACAGCTTTTTGTGCAGAACATACGATGCATACAGCTGCACCATTTTGGAGTACGGCAGCACCTCCGGCGAGCCGATCTCCGCAATCTGATTGAAGTAGCGCTCATTGAGCAGCGCATGGGTAAGATACTGGATGACATCGTCGACAAAAACGGGCTGGCAAAGCCCCTCTTTGGGATAGGGTCTGAGTATAAACGGAAGCTTTGTCGCCAGACTGCGGACGATCTCGAAACTTGAATTGCCCGCACCGATAATCACGCCGGCGCGAAACTCGGTGACGTTGTCGTGTTCCAGACGCAGATGCTGCGCCGTCTCCTGTCGGCTGCGCAGATGTTTTGAGAGCGGGTATCCGGCTTTTTCAACCCCCAGCCCGCCCATAAATACAATCTGCCTGACTCCAGCAGAGGTACAGGCGCGAGCCGTCAACGCCGCCAGCCGGTTATCTTCTTGCAAAAAATCGTTATCATCCTGCACATAGAGCGAATGCACCAGATAGTATACCGCGTCTACTCCGCGCAAAGTATCCGTGATTTGACCAAAAGTCTCCTCTTTAAGCTGGAATTCCGCAATACAGATATCGGGCACTTGCCGTTGCAGATAAAAGCATTCGTGGTTTAAAAACTCCAGCTTTCGTGCGGTGCGGGTTATGAGCGTCAACCTATGCCCTGCATTATACAGCCGGGTGATCAAATGAGTCCCGATGTAGCTGGTCGATCCGAAGATCGCGATATGCTTCGCCCCTTCGTTTGCCGCAAGCTCAGTATTGATCGTATTCACCCTCTTTGACCTCTTTGCACAGGGCATCAATCGCCTCTTGCATGACATCGAGAATCAGATCAGCCGCTTCGCGGTCATCGTTTTCGGGAATGTCCCAGTTGAAAATTTTCATATTCGTTTTAAAGATGCCGCGCACCTCCGCGGTGATCTCCTTGCGCATCATTTCGAGTTCTTTGTGTTGTGCATCCATTTTTGTATCCTTTTTTTGTTTTTAGAAGTACCTTATTGTACTCTTTTTTACTGTTCCGTATGGCTACGTAAAGATGCCCCAAGCCCCAGCAGGACAAAGCCGTCCATCAACAGGCTGATACCGACAAAGAGCCCCACCAGCCAAAACGAAGTGAACGGCCACCCTATCAGGAAAATCACGGCCAGGACTATGGAAAAGAAAGCGTTCAGGAACCAGAGCCACTTCCCTTTGGGCATCGAGAAGCCGATCCCGAAACTGCTGAAGCCGTCGAGCAGAAAATAAAAGGCCAGCAGCAGGCCCAGCGCCGCAACCCCGGAATCCGGAAGCAAGAAGAGTAAAAATCCGGTGATGATCAGCACGACGCTTTTAAGCCACCCCATCCAGCTGCTTCTGTCCGTCATAAACGTGGCGTACCCGGCGACCAGTCCGGCAAACAGCAAAATCCAGCCGATGAAATAGAGCGTCACCAGCGACATCATCTGCGGGTAGACAATCCCCGCAATACCGGCGAGGATAAAAAAGACCCCCGCAATCATAGAATGTTTCGCAAATCTTTTGCGCATCGTTTCATCGAAGTTAAAAAGTGAACCCCACATGGTGTCATCCTTTATAAAAATTCATCGGCGATATCATCCACATGGTCACGGGTACCGTAACGCACATGGTAATAGCCGATTGCCATTGCCAAAATCGCCGCAAAGGCGATAAACCATACAAAATTGAACTCCATCCAGGCGTAGTAATCCACCATGCCCAGCAACGCCGTAAACAGCAGAAAATAGACGAACGAAACCTTGAAAAACTTTCGGGGTCTGAACGTCCTCTTTTTCTTGCCGGCTGCTCTTTTATTTTTTTGACTCATCCGTCTCCTTTCATCATTTTGAAAAAGCGCGCCTGAGCGATGTGCCCGAACGCTTCACTCAGCGTCGGATGCGGATGAATGGCTGAGAGCACCTGCAGGAACGTCATTTTGTTCGCCACGATCAGTGCGGCTTCGCCGACCAAAGAGGAGGCCTCCTCGCTCAAAATCTGAATGCCAACAATCACACCGTTTTTGTCAATGACAAACTGCAGCATTCCCAGCGGTGATTTATCGATCTGCGCGCGGGCATCGATACGGTAATCGTACCGCTCGACACTGACATCCATACCCGCCGCTCGCGCCTCCGCTTCGCTGAGCCCCGCCAATGCGATCTGCGGATCAGAAAAAAGAACCCATGCGAGTTTACCGGCATCGATGGTGTGCTTCGGTCCTCCGGAGAAGAGGTTATGCACGGCGATACCGGCCTCATAACTTGCCCAGTGGGCAAATTTCGGCCCGACGGTACAATCGCCGACAGCATAGATATGCGGTTGGGACGTCTGCAGCGTCTGGTCCGTCTCGATGCCGTGCGACGAATACTGCACACCGGCGGCTTTCAGGCCCATGCCTTCGACATTGGCCTGCAGGCCCGCGGCGATAAGCAGATGCGGTGTTTCGACCGTACGCTTTTCGCCATCGATGCTATAGGTGACATGGAACTCCCCGCCAACCTTGTCCACCTGCTCAATCGACGCTGCAAGCGTAATTTTCACCCCATCTTCAACAAGCCTTGACTGCATCTCCAGTGCAACGGTGGCATCGACACGGCGAAGTATCCGCTCTCCGCGTTCAAGAATATGACACCGCACGCCGAGTTTGTTGAACATCTGCACCAGTTCGCAACTGATCGCTCCGGCACCGATAAAGACGATGGATTCGGGAAGCGTTTTTTCTTTAAAGACATCCGCATGCGTCCACGCCTGGGCAACTCCGTCACCCTTGAACGGCGGAAGGTGCGCCGACGCTCCCGAGGCAATCACCGCTTTTTCAAAACCAAAGCGCTCCCTGTCTATCTCTACGGTATGCGCATCCACAAAGCGGGCCTCGCCTTTCATGAACGTCAATGTTTTGAGTCCTTCGAGCGCCTTCAGCGCGGCCTGTGAGCGCCGCTGAAGCAGCGCCTCCTTATCGGCGATCACCGCATCCCAGTGAATCTGTTCCATCCCCTCCGTATCGATATGAAACGCTGCCATCTCCTTGAACATGGCAAAACGGTTCGCCGCGTTTTCAAGGACTTTGGAAGGAATACACCCTTCAAACAGGCAATCACCGCCGGGCAATCCGCTTTTTTCAACCAGCAGTACCGATTTACCGAACTGTGCCGCCGCCATGGCCGCAGGCGTGCCTCCGGGGCCTGCCCCGATGACGAGAATATCAAACGTTTTCATTGGAATCCTTTTTTTAGTATATGGTTAAAAAGCCAGCATGTTTTTCGGCAGTCGCCCCTGCTTCGCTGATGATGATGCCCGTTAAATACGGCACTGAGCAGGCATTAGGTTGATCTTTCATAACGAAATCCTCCATATGCCCATAAATCCGGCACCGATCGTGCCCGCTCCCAGCAAGAAGAGCCACGCAAACGCATGTACGCCATTTTTCCAGCCGCCGAACCAGACGCTGTAGAGCGCTTTTAGCAGGTTATTGCTGCCTGCCGCGATCAGAATGGCGGCATAAAGCTGTGAGAGTTCCACACTGTATTTACCCGTCAGCAGCGAAAGGATAAACGGGTCGATATCCGTGAACCCGACCATGAACGACAGCACCCTGAGCCCGCCGCTGCCATAGTGCTGCGTCACAAAATGCGTCACGGCGATCATGATGACGAAGAGGGCCGCGAAGACGAACGCCGTGCCGAGCTCCAGCGGATTTTTGTTCACTTCGTCCATGGATCCCTCAACGCGCCTTCCTGCTTTGCTGTAGGCAAACGCGATGACAAATGCTATGGCGGAAAAAAGCAAAAACGGCCAGGCGACCGCCTGGGCGACGGTGGCATTGAAAACGAACGCAATGACGATCAGCCGCAGGTACATCACTGCCGTCGCGACAATAATCGCCCCGGTGATCATCGGGTTGGGCGCTTCGCTCGCTGCCCGCCGCGCCAGTACCACCGTTGCCGCTGTGGAAGAGTAGCTGCCGCCGATCAGGCCAGTCAGAAAAATTCCTTTGGTAGGAAACAGATAACGCTGCACCAGATAGCCGCCGTAAGAGATGGCCGAGATAACGACCACCGCCAGCCAGATCTTGTACGGCGAAAGCGGCAGATAGGCCGTGATGTTTTTATCGGGCAGCAGCGGCAAAATAACTGCCGAAAGCAGCACCATCTTGCCCAGCGTCTCGAATTCGTAGGTATCGACTTTTTCACTCAGATGCAAAATCGGTTTTTTCGCATTGAGGATGAAGACAATCAGCACGAACACCAGCGCGCTCATCCAGTACGGATACGTCAGTGTCAACGGACCGAAGGTGTAGACGGCAAGCAGCACGAGATAGAGCAGAATGCTCTGATGCCCCTGCGCCAGCCGGCGTCGGTAAAAGAGGGCGAACAGGAGTGTCAGCCCCGCCATACCGGTAATGTAAAGGGAGAAATAGTGCGGCTCGATCAGCGTGAAAAGGCAGCCGAGCATTCCCGTAAAGGTAAAGGTCCGCGCACTTCCGAAAAAGGTTTTCGGTTCATCTTTATGGAAGTGAACACGGTAACTCCTTACTTCGAGACCGACCAGGAAACTGAATACCAGCGTAAGGGCGAATGCAATCGCTTCATGAGACAGGTTATCAATCACGCAAACACCCTCCTACTATATTACGGATAACTGCTAAAGTTACTTCGTATGCTTTGCCGAATGATTTTCGCTCGTATGAAACAGCGTTTCAAATGATGTTTTGAGTTTATCATACAACTTTTCGACTTCGTTTTTTCCCTTGATCTCCTTGCGGATAGCTTCGATTTGATCGCTCAGGGATTTATAGGCCTTTGCATGCCGATCGCTATAGCCAAGCGCCACGGCCTTTTTAAGCTCCTGCTGCGCCGCATCGAGCAGCTTCTGCGCCTCGGCTTTTTGGTTTTTGTCCAGTTTCGACGCCGCTTCGGCATCCGACTGGGCACGCACCAGCGGCAGCGGGATGATCACCTCTTCCGTCTCCAGCGTCCCCAGGGCGGTATTGAGCGCTTCGAGCGCCGCTTTCACATGCCCTTTTTTCAGCATCTTCTGCGCCAGCTTCGTCGCGGACGGATAGAGATCCATCGGCAGGTACTGCGTCGCGATCACCATCTCGTCGCGCAAAGGTGCGAGCAGCGTACGCGCCTCGGCAAGCCGACGCGCGTCGAGTGCCGTTTTCGCCGCTTTGACAGCCGTGTCGATCTGCTCAGACGTACTGGCGATTTCCGTAATGGCGATGTCGTCGGCAACCGGGACCCGATCAATCTTGGGGTCTGCCTTGAGGGCTTGATCAAACGCCGATGTCGCCTCTGCCAGTTTCTCCTGTGCCGCTTTCGCATCATTTTGCTCCAGCGCGCGGATTGCTTTGAAGGTGTCGTTCAGGCCCTCAAGCACCTCTTTCGGCGCTGCATTCATCTTCTGCCGATGGTGTGTCAACGCCTTCCGGATACTCTGTTGATGCTGAACGTCAACCGCTTTGACCGCCGTTGCTTTGAGTGATTGTGTTGCTGTAGATGCTCCCTGCGCCGCCGTACCCATCAGTACCGCTGCCGCAACCAATGAAACTATATTTCTTTTTTTCATTATCTATCCTTTATGGGACTCTCCAGGGCGGTACGAAAAAATCATTTGGCCAGTCGTTTCCGTTGCGCCTTTTCAAGAATGTGAACCTTCATTTGAAGATACATATAATTATAAATTTAATAACCAAATCAAATTTAAATAGATAGTTAATTAATGGCAAACAACGGCAGAAAATTCCAAAACAAGTCTATCATTTTACCCTTGTTTATCGGCGGAGCCATACCGCAGCGGGTTTCTACGCTCCAGCCTCTCAAGCTCCTCTTCGAGTACCGTTTCCAATTCCGTACGCTTCGCTCTGAGCGACTGTAAAAACCGGATACGGCGTTCGACAAAGTAAAAATATAGCAAGCCGCTGACGGCGGCGGCGTACAGGCACCACAATGATGTAAAACCGTAAGGTCGTAACAGATAAATAACACTCAACCCCAATAGATTAAGCACCCCGAACAGCTGTATCGAAACAGAACTACTCAGCATCAAAGCGCCGCAGGTCGTCAGAACATACAGCGCACCGTACAGGAGATTTCCGGTCCAGGGGTTGTAATAATGGATAGTATTGTTGACAATATCTACGCTGCTTGGAACGACAGCCAACCAGTACATCGCGTATATCGCCTGTTCCAGCCCGATGCCCGCCAACACGCCCAACAGTGTCTCGTTCACGCCATTCCCTCTTTCAATCAGCCAAACGCTAAGCGGTACTAGAAAAGGAAGCACCCCCTGCGCATAATAGATGAAAATACCCTCGGCGAGCTCCAGCGCCCTTGCATCGATCACGCCGCCGACCCCCAGCCAGACAAATCCTTCGGTAAACTGGTGCAAGGCGAACAGCAACGGCAACGACGCAAAAAGAACTTCGCGCGGTTCGCTGACTTTGCTCAGCGTCAACAGACCGATCAGACCGATCGCTCCCGAAAGTGTAAAGTTCAATACGGCAAAATAGATATCCATACCTCTCCTATGTCGCGATGATTCCGCGTTCGTAACAGACCGGATCGTACAGACAGACACAGTCATGCGCATATTCGAGCAGTTTCTCATCTTTGTCCGGGTAGTCCATTTCGCTCAAAAAATGCTTGATCACATTGATGCGCGCCTTTTTTTTGTCATCGGCCCGGACGACATACCACGGTGTATAGACAAACGAGGTTTTCTCGAACATCCTGTCGCGCGCCTTGGAGTAATCTTCCCAGTGTGCTTGCGCCTTGGCGTCGATGGGGCTGAGCTTCCACTGCTTGAGCGGATCGTTTTTGCGTGCTTCGAGCCGCACTTTCTGCTCGCGCTTGGAGATATCGAGATAATACTTGAAAATCAGCATCCCCGAATGCGTCAGCATCTGCTCGAAACTGCCGACCTCATCCATAAACAATCTGTACTGTTTTTTCGTACAAAACCCCATCACCTTCTCCACACCGGCACGGTTGTACCAGCTGCGGTTGAAAAAGACGATCTCGCCGCCGGTGGGCAAATGGGGGACATAACGCTGAAAATACCAGGCATGTTCGTCACGATCGCTGGGCTTGCCCAGCGCCACAGTCCGTGCCTCGCGGGGGCTGAGATGTTCGGTAAAACGCTTAATGGTCCCGTCCTTGCCCGCCGCGTCGCGTCCTTCAAAGATCACACACACCTGGAGGTCGTTCCCGATGACATGTTTTTGAAACTTTACCAGTTCGACCTGCAGCCGGTAAAGCTGTTCTTTATAGCTACCGCTTTTCATATGACGTCCTCTCCAAACCGCTTTCGGTAATAGCGCAGCACCGCCATTTTAACCATGTCATTAAAGACAAACCAGATCAGGGCATAGATCCACATAGCGATGCCCCATCCCCACCCGATCGGCATCATAAGATCAAACCCGTAGACCGCGATAACTGTCCCCGCGATCCGGCTGAAAAAGGTGGCATTGAACAGCGTCCATGACGGCCAGGGACGCTTCCAGAACCAGTCGTCTATACGGGTATTGTAGATGGTACCGTGCCCGGCGATGACCAATTTGGCGAAGAAGGCGCTCTGAACAAAATCGAGCGGCAGCTGCATCACGGAAATCAGAATCCAGAACAGGAAAAACGAGGAGAGCACCCCCGCCATTCCCAGCCAGGAAGCCAGAACGAACACCTCTTTCATATCCCAGCGCACCGGCTGTTCGCGCACCTTGGTGTGGTCGTAGGCGATGGTCATGATCGGGATGTCGTTCAGCAGGGCAAGGATAATGATCATCAGTGCCGTGATGGGGTAGAAATCATAAAGCACAATTGCCAGTGTCATGAAGATGATAACGCGAATCGTCTCGGCGATCCTGAAAATCGTATAACTCTTCATCCGCTCGAAAATCTGACGAGAGATCTTGATCGCATCGACAATGACCCGAAGCCCCGGCGCCATCAGCACGATCGCCGCCGCCGCACGCGCCGCGTCGGTCGCGCCGCTCACCGCGATGCCGCAGTCGGCTTTTTTGAGCGCGGGTGCATCGTTAACCCCGTCGCCCGTCATACCGACGATATGGTCGGCTTTTTGCAGTTCGTCGACAATAAAATATTTGTCCTCGGGAAAGACCTGCGCAAAGCCATCGGCATCCTCAATCAGCGCGATGATTTCCGACTCGTGCTTTTTCACCGTGCCTTTGGGTAGCGGCATATTGTAAAGCTCGTCGCGCACTTTCTTGACAATCCGGTCGACATGACGCTCGACGACGAGCGCGGATACTTCCGGCTGCAGCTCGCGGGTGATGGCGTCCGCCAGCACTTTGGAAAGGTAAAGATACTCCTCGACCGACTCTCCCTTGAGTGCACGGATATCCTCGATCTTCTCTCCGATCCCCAGAATACCGGCGATATACTTGGCCACGGCGATATTGTCGCCCGTGACCATTTTGACTCCCACCCCTTTCGCATTTGCTTCGGCGATCGCCTCTTTGGAATCCTCACGCGGCGGATCGAACAGCGGAAGCAGGCCGACGAAATGATACAGCTCCTCCTCACATTTGCGGTAGGCGACGCCGAGGGTCCGGAACCCCTTGGCTGCGAAAGCCTCTACCTGTGCGTAAGCACCCGCCTTGTCGAACGCCTTTTCGTCACTGAGCTCGATGATGACCTGCGGCGCACCCTTGGTTACGACCAGGTCGCAATTTCCCGAGGTATAGACCCCCTCAGTACGCTTGTGAACCGGATCGAAAGGAATGAACTTTTTCGCCTGCTTTCCGGCGAGCTTGCCGCGAAGGTTCCTGTGATCGAGTGCCTCGAAGATTGGCTTCTCGATCGGGTCGCGGTTTTCTTCCTTGCTAGCAAGCGCTGCATAGATGACAAGATCGTCCTCTTGGTATTTTCCGGCAAGGTAGGGATCTGCCAGACTCATGCTGTTTTGCGTCAGCGTTCCCGTCTTGTCCGAACAGAGCACGTCCATTCCAGCCATCTCTTCGATCGCCGCCAGACGGCTGACAATCGCCTCTTTGAGCGCCAACGTCCGCGCCCCGATCGCCATCGTCACCGTCAGAACCGCCGGCATCGCCACAGGGATGGCGGAGATGGTCAATACCAGCGCGAAGATCAGCAGTTCCAGCGTCGGCTGCTGCGTACGCACGCCGTGATAGATGATAATACCGATCATCACCAATGTCAATAGAATCAGGAAATTTCCGACCTTGATCACCATCTTCTGAAAATGGCTGCCCTGCATCTTCTGCGCTTTGGCGACCAGCCCCACCGTCTTGCCGAAATAGGTACGGTTTCCCGTCGCGCGCACCTGTGCGGTCATTTCGCCCTGTTTGATGATGGCGTTCGCGTAGACAAGATCGCCCGTTTTTTGATTGACCGGCAGCGATTCGCCCGTCAGCGCAGACTGGTCCACCTTTAAAAAATCCCCGCCGCCGAGCAGTGTGACATCGGCAGGAACGATATCGCCGATTTTCAGTTTGACGATATCGCCGGGGACAATCTGGACCGCATCGATCTGATTCCACACGCCGTCGCGGAGCACCAGTGCCTTGCGCGCAAGCTTCTTCTTGAGCACCGCGATGGCGTTCATCGCTTTGGACTCCTGATAAAAGTCGACGATGGCGTTGACCAGCAGCAACACCATGATAATCGTAAAATCCTCCCAGCGCCGCGCCAGTGCCGACAGCACCGCTGCCGTCTCGATCATCCACGGGATCGGCCCCCAGAAGCGGCGCAAAAGCCGATGCACCCAGCTCTCCTCTTTTGTCTCGATCGTGTTGGGACCGTACTGACGCAGCCGACTGGCGGCTTCTGCTGCCGTGAGTCCCTTCGGTGTTTCAGCGCTCTGCGACACGGCAACTCCTTTTTACAAAACGTCCATATGAAGACGCTTACGATAATAGCGGATCACCGCCACCTTGACCGCATCGTTGAAGACGAACCAGCTCACGGCGTAGAGCCAAAGAAAAATCGCCATATCCCATCCGATCGGCATCATCAGGTCGAACCCGTAGACACCGATAACAGTACCGATCACCGCCGTCGCCTGCGAGGTCCAAAAGAGCTTGCCCGAAGGCCACGGCCGTTTCCAAAACCAGTCGTCGATTCGGGTATTGAAAATCGTGTTGTGCCCGGCGACGATCAGCTTGACGAAGAACATCGACTGAATATAATCGAGCGGCAGCTGCATCACCTCCATCGCGATCCAGAAAAGCGTGAACGAAGACAGTACCCCGGCAATCCCCAGCCAACTGGAGAGCACCAGCATCTCTTTCATATCCCATCGCACCGGCTTTTTGTGCATTTTCGTTCGGTCGGTCGCGATCATGAGGATTGGCAGATCGTTGAGCAGGGCCAGCAAGATGATCATGATGGCCGTCACGGGATAGAAGTTGAAGACGACGATCGCCAGGGTCATGAAGATGATGATGCGGATCGTCTCGGCGATCCGGTAGACCGTATAGCTCTTCATCCGCTCGAAGGTAATGCGCGCTTCTTTGATGGCATCGACAATGACTGACAACCCTGGTGCCATCAGGACAATATCCGCCGCCGCGCGCGCCGCGTCGGTCGCGCCGCTTACCGCAATGCCGCAGTCAGCTTTCTTGAGCGCCGGCGCGTCATTGACCCCGTCGCCTGTCATCCCGACGATATGATCGGCCTTTTGCAACTCGTCGACGATGAAATATTTGTCTTCGGGGAAGACCTGCGCGAAACCTTCCGCTTGCTCAATCAATGCGACGATTTCGCTCTCATGCTTCTTAACGATGCCGCTGGGCAGCGGTGTATGGGTGAGCTCATCCTTGACGAGCTCGACCACCTCCTGCACCTGTTTTTCAAGTTCCTCTTTGGACAGGTCCGGGTGTATCACCTTCGCGAATGCCCGCGCAAGGACCTGAGACAAGATGACATATTCGCCCATTCCCTGGCCCCGCAGTTCACGGACATCCTCTATCTTCTCGCCTATATCGAGCAGCCCGGCGATGTATTTCGCCACGGCGATGTTGTCGCCGGTGACCATCTTCGTCTCGACTCCGAACGTCTTCGCATTTGCGATCGCCTCTTTCGAATCAACTCTCGGCGGATCGAAGAGCGGGATAAGCCCGACAAACGTGTAAGTTTCCTCCTCGCATTTACGATAGGCGACACCAAGGGTCCGGAAGCCTTTTTTGGCAAAGGCGTAGATCTGGCCGAGCACCGCTTCTTTTTCTCCGTCCGCAATCGACGACAGTGCGACGATGACCTGGGGTGCCCCCTTGGTGACGACCAGCTCGCAATCGTCTTTTTCCACGACTGCTTCGGTGCGTTTACGTACCGGGTCGAAAGGGATAAACTTCTTTTGCCTGTATGACGCCGTTTTCTCATGCAGCCCCTGATGACGGAGGTGTTCGAAAATCGGCTCTTCGATAGGGTCGCTGTTCTCTTCGCGGCTCGCCAGCGCAGCGTAGAAGAAGAGGTCATCCGCCTCGAAGCCTTCAGCAACGTACGGTTCGGAGAGTGTCATGCGGTTTTGCGTCAGGGTACCGGTCTTGTCCGAGCAGAGCACGTCCATGCCCGCCAGCTCCTCGATGGAGGCCAAACGGGTGACGATCGCCTCCTTGGCCGCCAACACCCGTGCGCCGACCGCCATCGTCACCGTCAAGACCGCCGGCATCGCGACCGGAATGGCGGAGATGGTGAGCACCAGCGAGAAGATCAGCAGTTCCGTCAGCGATTCGTTGCGCTCGATCCCGACGTAGAGGATGATGGCGATCATCACCGCCGTCACGGCGATAAGAAAGTTACCCACATTGAGCACCATCTTCTGGAAATGGCTCCGCTCCTCGCGCTGCGCTTTGGCAACCAGTCCGACCGTCTTGCCGAAATAGGTTCGTTCGCCCGTCGCTGTCACTTCGGCGATCATCTCGCCCTGCTTGATGACGGCGTTGGCGTAGAGTTCATCCCCCTCCTTTTTGTTGACCGGCAGCGATTCGCCCGTCAGTGCCGACTGGTCGACTTGCAAAAAGTCGCCGCCGCCAAGCAGTTTGGCGTCGGCGGGAATGATATCACCGATCTTGATCTTGACGATATCGCCCGGCACGATCTCTTTGGCATCGATCTGCCGCCATGTTCCGTCACGCAGCACCAGCGCCTTGCGCGCCAGCTTCTTTTTCAGCACCGCGATGGCACTGAGCGCCTTGGATTCCTGATAGAAATCGACGATGGCATTGACCAGCAGCAAGATCATGATGATCGTAAAATCTTCCCACCGCTGCACTGAGGCCGACAAAATCGCCGCGACTTCGATCATCCATGGGATTGGTCCCCAGAAACGCCGGAAAAGCCGGTGGATCCAACCTTCTTCTTTCTCCTCGATCGTATTGGGACCGTACTGTAAAAGCCGTTTTTTCGCCTCTTCGGTGCTTAATCCCTGTAACTGTAAATCCGTTGAAGACTCCTGCTGCGCAGAGGCAGGTGTGTTATTATCCTCGATTGGCTCATCCGGCATTCGTCACTCCTTTAAATAGCCAAGATAGATACTTCCAAAAATTCTTCTTCGGTAAAAAATTTTCAAAAATATCTGACAGCAGATATTATACTCCAAGCCGATTAAACCCCTATTTGCCAAAGCATCACTCCTGTCAGTCCAAGTGTGACCACCATCGCAAAAAAGGAAAAAACATTTTGAAACCGTGTGGCCACGTACGCTCCCATGATCGTTTTGCTGTTGGCGATCATCAGAGCGAATCCTATCAGTACGGGGATGAGCATACCGTCAAGCACCTGGGAATAGTACAGGGCATCGACCACCGTGATACCGGGAAACATATCGATAAGATCGCCGATAACCAATGCACCGATAAAAACGACGTAAAACCCTTTGGCGTCACTGACCTTGTAATCCATCCCTTCGCGCCATCTGAACGTATCGGCGACGGCATAAGCCGTCGAGCCCGCCAGTACGGGAATCGCCAGAAAGCCCGCAACCACGATCCCCAGAGCAAACAACGCGAAAGCGTAGTCACCGGTGGCGGGACGCAATGCCTGTGCCAGAGTAGCGACATCATCGATCTCGCCGTGCGTACCATAGAGCATCACGGCCCCGGTGACAATCATGGCATAGGCGAGCAGATTGGAGTACAGCATACCGACGACCGTGTCGAAACCGACCTCATCCGCCTGCACGACACTCTTCTTTTCCTCCCGCTCTTCCGACGCCTGCCAGAACATCAGATACGGCGAAATCGTCGTCCCGAGCAGTCCAAGCGCCGCGACGATCCAGACGCTGTCCGTTTGCATATGCGGCATCAGCGTATTTTTCAGCAACACCAGCAGCGGCGGTCTGGCGAGCACGGCCGAAACGATATAGACGGCAAGCACCGCCGTCAGACCGATAAAAACGCTTTTGACTTTTCTGTACTTTCCAAAGGTAATGAGATAGGCAATCAATGCGGTAACGGGAACGAGGAAATAGACCGCGGCATACCCGCTGATCATCTGAAAAATCGTAGCGATGGCATTGAGATCGGCACCGATGGTCAGGATATTGGCCAGTGCCAGGATCAAGATCATGATCACCGTCAGTTTTTTCGAGTAGTAGGTCGACATAATCTCCGGCAGACTCTTACCCGTGACAATCGCGATACGGGCCGCAAGGTTCTGAACCGCGATCATCATTGGCGTCGAGAGCAGCAGCAGCCACAGCTGCGAAAACCCTGTCGTCGCTCCGACAACCGTATAAGTCACGATCCCGGCAGGATCGTCACCCGCACCTCCCGTGATCAGGCCGGGGCCAAGTTCCTTGACCCGCTCGCGGTTTTTGGCAATATCAGCTTTTACTCTCTCTTTTAATGTTTGTTTCACTGACAGTATCGCCTTCTCCATTCGCTTTGAAACCGGATGCTCAAACCCCTATGCCTCCATATTGTCGATCTCCATAAGCCTGGCATCGAATTCGGCATTGAGCTTCTCGAAAACGTCACGACTGATCGAGCCCTTTTGATAGGCTTCGAGCAGACGGTTTTTCTGCAGATTGACCAGCCGCCGCTTGACGCGCAGCGCCTCTTCGCTTTTGAGCGCCTCGATCTCTGGTCTACTCTGCTCAATCTCCGTTTCCGCCGCCTTCTTAGACTGTTGATACTCCCCGGCGATCTGCTCCAATATTGTTTTTGAAGCAATATGATGTTTTTCAAGCGCTTCGATCTCATCGAGCGCACTTTGCGAGAGCATCGCTTCGATGCGGGCTTTTTCATAGTCGCTAAGCTCCTCTTTGACGCCCATGACCCCCAGCCTTCTGGCGAACGGTGCCATCGTGAGCCCCTGGATAAAGATCGAGAGCACGACGACCCCAAACACCATCGTCACGACGACATCCTTGTACGGCAGCGTGTCAGGAATGGAGAGGGCAAGGACCATCGAAAGTGCCCCCCGCAAGCCGCCCCACGACATCACGACCGCCCAGGAAAAAGGGAATTTCAGTGCCGTCGGGAAGAGCACACTCCATACACCGGCAACAACGACGAAACGCGCAAGCATCGTCGCGGCGTATGCCAGAAGGATCATCGGCCACCAGGCAACCAGCTGTTCGAGTTTGACGGCGAACCCCATCAACAAGAAGATGAGTGAATTGAGCGCGAACGCCATAAACTCCCAAAACCCCTCCGTACTCAGCCGCACAGAAGGGTAGATCGTGACCTCGAGTACTTTATGCTGGGTGATCAACCCCGCTGTGACGGCGGCGATCACACCGGAAACCCCGGCCTGATCGGCCAGGACGAACGACCCGTAAGCCGTGATGGTCGTCATGGCAATCACGACCATCGTATCTTCCAGATCGCGGATCATCCATGCGATGCCTCCTCCGATGACTGCCCCAATCAGCGCACCGAGCCCGACAACCATGAAAAACGCCGTTGCAATCGCCTGTGTCGAAGTGACTTCATGCCCGATAAACGCCAGCACGATCCCGAAGATGACGATGCCGGTACCGTCGTTGAGCAGGCTTTCGCTCTCGAGCAGCATTCGCAGCCGTCTTGGCGCACCGAGCTCTTTAAAGATGGAAACCACCGCTACCGGGTCGGTCGCGGCGACGGCCGCGCCGAACAGCAGGGCGATCGGCCACGACACGGAGGGGATATTAACAAACTCCATCCCGACATAGACCAGCACGGCGGCACTCACAAGCATCGAAACAATGACCCCAGGCACGACCAGCGCCACGATGCTCCAGATATCGCGCCACATGGCCCGGGAGTCCAGATGGATCGCCGCCTCGAAGATCAGACCCGGAAGGAAAAACGCATACAGCACCTCTTGTGTCAGTTTCGGCGGATGCAGCAGCCCCATATTGCCCAGTATAATCCCGATCGCCACCAGTGCAATCGTATAGGGAAGATGCACTTTTTTGACGACGATCGCCGCCAGCGATGCAATGAGGAACAGCGTCAAAATCGCGATCTCATACGGCATGTATCTCTCCCAGAATGCTCACCGGGTTTCCCGGTCGTCTTCAGACGCTTCCACCCCACTGCGATAGAGCTGATAGATGATAAAAAAGAACAACCCGACCAGTATCAAAATACTCAGGTGCCGCTGGACCACCACCATGATGTCGATGACGGTCTGACCAAAGGTGTACCCCAGCCATGTAAACGTCACCGCCCACATTACGATGCCAATGATATCGAGCATGAGGAAACGCCAGAACCCGAACCGCGACATGCCAATCAGCAGCAAGGATGGGATATGCGTCCCATAGATGAACCGCTCGAATACGATCACCCATCCGCCATAACGCTTGAACCATCCTTCTATACGCCGAAGGCGTGTTTCGTAGCGTTTCAACCATATTTCGGCCCTGGATTTGGAAAAACGCCCCGTCAGATAAAGCAGCGTATCGCCGATCACCGCCCCGCTGATCGCAATCGCGAGGACATAGGGAAAATAGAGGTCGTTTTGCTTTGAAAGGAATCCGGCGATGGTGAGACCAATCTCGCCTTCGAAGATGCTCCAGACGAACAGCACACCGTAAGAGAAGTGGGCAATGATGAAATCGTAAAGCCCCATACTTTTTTACCCGTACAGCCGCCGAAATAGCATCATCCCCGCCAGTGTCGCCGTGACGCACAGCACGGCGTTGAGCGTCACGTTGGCCGCGGCGCGACCCCACAAGCCGCCTTGCAGCATCGTGACGGTCTCGAGCGAAAAGGTCGAGAACGTCGTCAGTGCGCCCAGCATCCCGGTAATGACCAGCGCCTTTTGGTGCGGGCTCACGACCGATTCGAAATAGAGCGCCATAAAACCGATGATGAAACTGCCCAGCACGTTGACGCTGAGCGTGCCGACCGGGAAGAAGCCGCCGCCGAATTTCTGCACCCAGCCGCTGATGAGAAAACGCAGGATCGCCCCGACGAACCCGCCGGTCCCGATGACGAGCAACAGTGACGTCTGCATCACGCTTCTCCAAACTTGGGGTGGTGGTACTGAACGACATCGATGTCGTTCATCGTCACCAGCCCCTCGGCGATCATGCCGCCCGCCGCGTCCAGAAAGGCAGAGATTTTCTCTTCTTTATCGATGATGGCAACGATGAGCGGCATCTTCTGCTTGAGCACCCAGACATTGAAGGTGTGGAGCTCCGAATGCGCCCCCATGCCCGCGACCGCCTTGATGACCGTCGCCCCGGCCAGGCCCATCTCCTTGGCCAGCGTGAGCAGTGCCTCAAACAGCGGCTTGCCTTCATGCTGATCTTCGTTGCTAATGTAGATCTTGAGTTCTTTTCGTTTACCGAGATAACGCTGCATCTTCTGCTCCCTGGTTGTCGATATCACTGTATTATACAACTGTCGTCCAAAATGCAAAACTACAGAGCACCCCCAGATAATAATATTTTTCTTTTATTTACAGCTAAGAAAGATAGGACTATCATAGATTTATAATAAAAAATTCTACAAGGAGTCCATCATGGCAACCCGCGGCATCTCGATTCTCAAAGGCATCGAAGCGCAGGAGGTAATCGGCCTGCTCAACAAAGCGTACTGCGACGAGTGGCTGGCCTACTACCAGTACTTCATCGAGTCCAAAGTCATCAAAGGCATTATGAAAGACGCCGCCATCGCCGAGCTGACCCAGCACGCGGCGGACGAACTGCGTCACGCGACGATGGTGGCCGACCGAATTTTGCAGCTGGGCGGGACGCCGGCGTTGAGCCCGGCGGAATGGATGGCCAACAGCAACTGCGGCTATGAAGCGCCCGAAGACCCCGATGTCAAAGCCATATTGAAACAGTCCATCGCAGGCGAGCAGTGCGCCATCAGCGTCTACAGCTCGCTCGCGGACCTGACGCGCGAAAAAGACATTGTCACCTACGACATCGTCTCGCAGATTCTCGCCGACGAGGTCGAACACGAAGAGGACCTGCAGGCACTCTACGACGACATAGAGGAGTTCGTCGAACAGATCAGAGCGACGCTGGAATAACTGTTTTTGCTATAATTTTCAAATCGGCGAAAAAAGGGGAATAAGATGAGTGCCTTGGATATTCAAAAAATGAGCGTACAAGATCGTCTTGAAATGATGGAAGCGATCTGGGAATCGTTTTCTTACGAGCAGATAGACATCGATTCACCTGACTGGCACCAAAACATTCTTGAAAAACGAAAACAGAAACTGGAATCTGCAAATGCAGAATTTGTAACAATCGAAACGCTTAAAGAATATCGGTGAAAACATTAACGGTAAATATTCTCACCGATGCCGTAAACGATATGCAAGAGGGAAGACGATTTTACGAACGTCAAGACCCAGTGTTGGGAAACTATTTTTGGGATAGTATCACTGCCGACCTTGAATCACTACAGATATACGGTGGCATTCACAGTAAAAAACTTGGCTTCTTTCGTATGATCGCTAAACGATTTCCCTTTGCCATCTATTACGATGTCAAAGAAGAGACCGCCATTGTAGTTGCAATACTTCCGATGCGCAAAAAGCCAGAAACTATCGCAGACTCACTACAAAACCGGTAACAGCACTATTCCCCAAATCAATGCCGTCATAACGACACTGAGCAGACAGGCCGCCGCGGCGCTGTCCTTGGCCGCTTTGGCGAGGCGGTGATAGTCGGGAGTGGTAAGGTCGACGGTACGCTCAACCGCACTGTTGAACAGCTCGGCGATAATGGGCAAAAAGAGCGAAAACTGCAGCCATAGCCGTTCGCATTTCGTAACATCCATGCTCCACGTCGCAATACTTAGCGCGACAAAAAGAGCGAGCTCGATCCTGAAGATCATCTCGTGGCGATAGACGTGAATCAGCCCCTCGAGGGCATACACTAGGTTTTTGCGCAACGAGTATTTCGGTTTGTTCATCGTCTTATCCCCCTAATCATAGCATAGAGCAAAAACGCGACTGCCGTTCCCACAAGTGAAAATGATAATGCTGACGTCATGCCATAGTGTTCCCATATCCAGCCCCCGACCCCGGCACCCATGGCGGCGAACGCGGCAACACCGGCATAAAAGACACCGTAGACCGACCCTCGGTTATCGCTGCCCTCGGCGATCATGGCGCGGTTGGCGTTGAGGGTGGCGACGGTAAAGAGGCCCAAAAAGGCGTAGGCAACCCATGTCAGAAACGGTATCTGCAGCCACAGCAGTGCCTGTGCCGCGATGCCTGAAAGATACCCGAACGCCATCACTTTCCCGCCGCCGCACCTGTCGACACAGACCCCGAGCAGATAGCTCGAAAGCGTCTGCGTACCTGTCGAGACGACGAAGAGCAGCGGGATCAGCGCCGTCGCTATGCCGAGGCTTTTGGCCTGCATCGTAAAAAAGGCCTCGTTGAAGATGAAAAAGAGGAAAAGGAAATAGGGAATCAGTGCAAGGATCGTCTTTTTGTCCCTAGCGCTCAGGGAAAAACGTACGGCGCTGTGCTCTTTTTTCGGGGCATCTTTGACGAAAAAGGCGATGATCACGACGCCGATGAGACCGGGGAGTAGCGTAGCGTAAAAAATCGTACGGATCACATTTTCGCTGTCGCCAAAATACCACAGCAACGTGAAGATCAGCAGCGTGCCGGAGAGCTCGCCGGCGATATCCATCGTCTTGTGAAAGCCAAACGTCCTGCCCTGCGATTTAGCTTTGCCGTAAGTTGCGATCAACAGGTCTTTTGGCGCCGAACGCAGCCCTTTACCGAAGCGCTCCAGTGATTTCAGCACGGCGACGCCCTGCCAGCCGTGCGTGATTCCCAGCAGCGGTTTGGAAAGCGCCGAGAGCGTGTACCCGCCGACGACCAACGGCTTGACGATGCCGTAACGGTCAGCGAGGTAGCCCGAAAATAGACGCAACGCGTACGAAACGAATGTGGAGAGCGCGACGATGACGCCCAGCTTGTCCATCCCTTCGTGCAACATGGTAACGACGAAGATAGGCAGCAACGGGTTCACCATCGCCGACGCCAGGTCGGTAAAGTAACTTACCCAACCAAGCATCACGACATTGCGATCAATCGATTTCATGCAAGCATTATAACACTGCCCCCTTCACTCTGGGCGCGTCACTGATAAATTAGCGGAACGAAGACAAACCCCGGATACTCTTCTTGCCGTATCTCGGTGTCGGAGAGCTTGGTAAAGCGGTAAATGGAGTTTTGCACCGGAATCACCAGCATGCCGCCCGGTTTGAGCTGCGCGAAAAGCTGCTGCGGGATCTCCGGCGCACTGGC
>JANTHE010000014.1 GCA_024762585.1 Sulfuricurvum sp.
TGGCGCGTTCGATGACCATTTCGGCGACCTTGACGTGGTTCTTGGCGGGCATATCGAAGGTCGAGGAGTAGACCTCGCCTTTGACGGAGCGCTCCATATCGGTGACCTCTTCGGGGCGTTCGTCGACGAGCAGGACCATCAGTTCCGCTTCGGGATGGTTATGCGAGATACCGTGGGCGATCTCTTTCATCAGCTCGGTTTTCCCCGAACGCGGCGGAGCGACGATGAGACCGCGCTGCCCTTTGCCGATAGGGGAGAAGAGGTCCATCATACGGCCGGTCAGGTGGTTGGGCTGGTATTCGAGTTTGAGCTGTTCGAGGGCGTAGAGCGGTGTGAGGTTCTCGAACAGCGGGCGCTTCTTGCTCTCTTCGGGCGGCATGTAGTTGATGGCCTCGATCTTGAGCAGGGCGTAGTAGCGCTCCTGGTCTTTGGGCGGGCGTACCTGTCCGGTGACGACGTCGCCGTTTCGCAGCGCAAAGCGCTTGATCTGCGTGCTGGAGACGTAGGCGTCGTGCAGGGAGTCGCTGAAGCTCTTGTCGACCGAACGTAGGAAGCCGTAGCCGTCTTGCATCACTTCGAGGATGCCGGTAAAGAGGATGAACCCTCCCTGCGCCGTCTGCGCCTTGAGGATCTCGAAGATGATGTCCTGGCGCTTGAGCTCGTTGGGGTGTTCGACACCCAGCGCTTCGGCCATGGCGACCAGTTCGTCGATGCTTTTTTCCCGCAGCGCTTCGACCGTGTGGCCTTCGACCGGCTTGTGCGTTCTGTTGTTGTTTTTGTTTCGTGAATGGTTGCGCGAATGATCGCTCATGGATGAAGTCCCTCAATGGAATGGATTTTTCTAGCGAAGAAATGAGAAGTTGATATGAAAGATTTACCGTATTTTATACCATTCGTATTTAACTTGTCAAGAATAACACTTTTTTTACCATCGCAGCGGTACAATGGTGGCACGAATTAAAGGGCACCTCCGAAAACTACCTGCGGATATCAGAGGGTTTTTGAGGCATGAGATTTTCTATGTTTTCAGCGCAGGCCTAGCCAAAGCTAAGTCAAGATGAAAACGGAGGAAAGATCGTGCCTCAAAAACCCTCCCGAAGGGCGTTACAGAGAAAGCCACACTCTGCGTTGCCGCTTTTCGACTTGGCTATGGCCAGGCCTTGACCGAAGGAAATGCCTCTGGTGCAAAGCGTCGCCTTGATTGTGACGTTCTCTGTAACGCTGAGACCGCAGGTAGTTTCCGGAGGTGCCCTAAAAGAGGAAGAGCATCGAAAATGAAAAACTATTTGCGAAATGAAATTTCTGCTTCCATTGAGACGAAAGAGAAGATACTGAATGATGAAGCGCTGCTTGATGCGATCGCCGAAACGGCCAAGCGCTGTGTGCAGGCCTATAAAAATGGCAACAAAACGTTGCTTGCGGGCAACGGGGGCAGCGCAGCGGATGCGCAGCACATTGCCGCGGAACTGGTCGGGCGTTACGGTTTCGACCGTCCGTCCATTCCGTCGCTCGCTCTGACGACAGATACGTCAAACCTGACGGCCATCGGCAACGATTACGGGTACGACAAGGTCTTTTCACGCCAGCTGGAGGGTATGGGCAGCGAAGGCGATATCTTTTTCGGCATCTCGACCTCGGGAAATTCGCAAAATGTCATCGAGGCGTTCGAGAGCGCCAGGGCCAAAGGCATTTCGACCGTGGCACTGGCGGGAAGAGACGGCGGCAAGATGGCGCAGATGGCGGACATCGCTATTGTCGTCCCCTCCAACGCCACCCCGCGCATTCAGGAGTCGCATATCCTCATTGGGCATATGATCTGCGATATCATCGAGAAAGAGCTGTTCGGGGATGGCGTCGGCGAGTGAAAGGTGAAATGAAACCGGCCATGTTCCTTGACCGCGACGGGGTCGTAAATGTCGAGAAAAACTATCTGCACAGAATCGAAGATTTTGAATTTATCGACGGAATCTTCGAACTGTGCCAACACTATCAGGCGCGCGGTTTTCTAATCGTCATCGTCACCAATCAGTCAGGCATCGCGCGCGGTTATTACAGCGAAGAGGATTTCGAAAAACTGACAACGTGGATGGTAGAGGAGTTCGAAAAACGGGGCATTGCTATTGCCAAAGTCTATCACTGTCCCCACCACCCTGATATCTCCGGTGCGTGCAGCTGCCGCAAGCCGGAGCCGGGGATGTTCTTGCAGGCGGCGAAAGAACTGAACATCGATCTGGAACACTCCGTACTGGTCGGGGACAGCGAGCGCGACATTGTCGCAGCGCACCGGGCGGGAGTGCGGGAAACCTACCTGCTTGACGGCGAAGCTGCACACAGTGACGCGACCAGAATCATTACGTCTTTGAGGGAATTGCTATGAAGATTATGAACACCGGTGGAACGTTCAACAAAGTGTACGACCCGGTCAGTGGTATGCTGGATGTACCTTACGACAACGAGGCGATCGAAGAGATCGTCGAGCGTTTTGCCTACGACGTCGAGATCGCGGGGATGCTTTACAAAGATTCGCTCGAGATGACCGACGAGGACAGACAGCAGCTTATCGATATCATCGACGTCGATGACGAGGAGGTCTATGTAATTGTCCACGGGACGGATACCATGGATCTCACATCCGCGGCGCTGGCGGCGTGGATGGAAGAGGACGAAGAGGAGCGCGTCATTGTGCTCACCGGGGCGATGGTGCCCTACAGCATCGACAAGGCCGAGGCTAGCGTGAATCTCGGGATGGCGCTGGGGTATGCAGCGACGCAGCCCGCTCCCGGGGTCTATATCTGCATGAGCGGCATCATCGCGCCGTATGATCGTATTCGCAAAAACCGTGAAGAGGGGATATTCGAGATTGTCTAAAGTAAAGTGCGATCACTGTCATCTGCAGTTTGACGAATCGGTGATGATCAAGGAGGGGGAGCTCTATTTTTGCTGCAAAGGGTGCCAGGGCATCTACCACCTGCTCAAAGACGAGGGGCTGGGGAACTTCTATGACAAACTCGGAGATGAGACGCTGGTGCCGCCGACGGAGCAGTTCGAGGACTCGGGCAATTTCAATTCGCCCGCGTTTTACGACCGCTATGTTACAGTTGATGATGAAGGATTCAGCGAGGTGTCGCTCATTATCGAGGGCATCCACTGCTCTGCATGCGTCTGGCTCAACGAGAAAGCGCTGCAGAAAATGGACGGTATCGTCGAAGCGCACATCAACCATACCAACAACAAGGCCCGCATCGTCTGGGACGATGAGATCGTCAAGCTCTCGCAGATCATCGATATGATTCGCGCCATCGGCTACGACGCCTTCCCGTACGACCCCGAGATTCAGGAGGCCCGGGCAGAGAAAGAGCGCAAGGACTACTACCTGCGCATTGCCGTGGCGGTGTTTGCGATGATGAACATCATGACCATCGCCGTAGCACAGTATGCCGGTTTTTTCACGGGGATGTCGCAGAGCATCAAGAACATCCTCAACGTCGCCGAATGGATCCTCTCCACCCCGGTTCTTTTTTACAGCGGCTGGGTCTTTTTCAGAGGGGCATATTACGGTCTCAAGACCAAGACCGTCAATATGGACATTCTTGTCGCCACAGGGGCTCTGCTGACGTATCTGTACTCCATCTATATCACGCTGCTTGAAAAAGGGGAGGCCTATTTCGATTCGGTGACGATGATCATCACCTTCGTATTGATAGGGAAATTCCTTGAGGTACTCAGCAAAAAAAGCGCCGCCGACACTCTCGATGTGCTTTCCAAGCATATTCCCGGCGAAGTGACCCTGCTCCAAAACGACGAGCAGGTCAATGTCGCGGTGGGCGAGGTGCAGGTGGAGGATGTCATTTTGCTCAAATCGGGCGAGAAAGCGGCCATCGACGGCGAGATCATCGAGGGAGAAGGGAGTTTCGACGAGTCGAGCCTGACCGGCGAGAGCGATCCCATCTACAAACGTCCGGGCGATCATGTGACGAGCGGGACGACGAGCATCGATGCCGTGGTGCAGTACCGTGCGACGAAGGATTTCGAGCACTCGACACTCTCGAACATCCTGACAATGCTCGAACGCTCCTTGTCGAAAAAACCGAAAATCGAGCAGCTTGCCAACCGTCTTTCGGAGTATTTCTCGACCGTGATTTTGCTGCTGGCGCTGGCGACGTTCCTTGTCTGGTGGTTCTGGCCGCACAGTTTCGAGACGGCGTTCATGGTCGGTATCTCCGTCATCGTCATCGCCTGTCCCTGCGCCCTGGCGCTGGCGACCCCGGTGGCGACACTGGTCGGTCTCGGGCAGGGGGCGAAGCGCGGCATTTTGTTCAAAGAGGCCGCGCAGCTCGAGACGCTGGCACAGACCGATACACTGGTGCTCGATAAAACCGGCACCATTACCGAAGGACGGCCGCAGGTTGTTACGGCACAGTGGTATGTGGACGATGCGCGCAAAGAAACGCTGCAGCTGCAGCTTCAGGCTTTGCTCAACGCCTCGAAACACCCGGTGGCCGTCGGCGTATCGGAATACCTCGATGTCGAGGCCCCGCTGGCTGCGCTGCCCATACTCGACGAAGTACGGCAGATCACGGCCAAAGGGATGGTGGCGCGCTGCGAGGCGCGGATGCTCAGCGGCGGCAGCGCCGCGCTGATGCGCGAACAGGGCGTCATGCCTGCTGACGAGAGCGAGCACACCCTGTTCTATTTCGCCGTGGGCGACGAGTTGATTGCCCGGTTCGAGCTTTCGGACCAACCCAAAGCGGACGCGGCCGAGGTGATCCGCGCGCTGACGCATTCGGGTATCGATGTCATGATGCTCACCGGCGACCACGAAGCCGCGGCACGGCGCGTGGCGCGCGAGGTGGGCATAGAGCATTTCCACGCATCTCTGACGCCGGAGGCCAAAGCTGACATGATCGCGCAGATGCAGAGCGACGGGCACAAGGTCGTGATGGCCGGGGACGGCGTGAACGACATTCTGGCGCTTGCACAGGCCGAGATCGGAATCGCGATGGGCAACGGCAGCGATATCGCCATCGACGTCAGTGACGTGGTGCTTATGAATGATTCGCTCAGTGCACTGGAAGAGGCGTTCCGGATTGGCCGCGCGACGTTCGGGCTGGTCAAGCAGAATCTGGGGCTTTCACTGGTGTATAATGCCATTACGATCCCGCTGGCGATGGCGGGCTATGTCATTCCGCTGGTGGCGGCCATCTCCATGTCGCTGAGTTCCCTGCTGGTCGTAGGCAACTCCATGCGGATTTCATGGAAGTGGAAACAAAGGTGAAGTGATGGACAGTTGGGTAATCATAATGATGCTGGGTGTTTCGGTCTTTTTGGGCTCGCTGGCGCTGCTGGGCATCATGTGGGCCATCAAGACCGGCCAGTTCGACGACAAAGAGAAGTTTCTCAACCAGGTGCAGTACGACGGTGAAGACGAACTCAACGATGCGGCAGAACAAGAAAAGAAAAAACAGGCGATGAAAAAGAAAAAAGAGGGCTATAGACCAGAATAAAGTGGCACGTCCGGAGGGATTCGAACCCCCGACCGCCGGTACCGGAAACCGATGCTCTATCCAGCTGAGCTACGGACGCATGAATGTGAGGGTGGAATTATAGCTAAAGTTTCTGCAGCCTGAGCCGTTTTCCCTCCTTGACGATTTTGAATGCACTTCCGCGCTGTTTCTGCCAGGCGTTTTGCAAGGCGATGAGCAAGGAGAGGTCGGGGCGTTTTTGCGTGATGACCGGTGCGAAGAACTCCATCTCTTCGAACAACTCCCTGTGCGTGTGTTTATCGAACCCCATCACCTCCAGACCCATAGGGTGCGAGAGTGAGAGTGCGACGGCGAGCGGGTGCAGGCTCGCCTCGTCGTTGCGTGCGGCGGCCTCGTCGTAGCTGCAGTAGGCCTCGACCGGATTTCGCAGGTAGCACTGGTGAAGGGCGGTCAAATCGGCGATGTAGTGAAAGTCCTCGAGCTGCACTTTCGCCTGCTGACGTAGACCACGGTCCAGGTCGAATGCAAAGGTAGCGAAGGGGTTGTCTTGGCGCTTCATTAGCATATAGCCTGCCGCAATCAGCCACTCGGCCACCGGTACTTTTTTGCTGTCTGCAGCCTCCCCGATGACTATGGCCGGTTCGCTGAGCGAGGGTTCGAAATAGACACGGTCGCCTTCGGAGGAGATGATAGCGGCATCATCGATCCCGAACGCTTTGAGAATATCTTGCATCACGGCTTTGGATTCATCAAACATCACAGCTTCCTTTGAAAACGATATTTTAACGGGAATGAAGTAGTAAACAAAGCCGTAGGCCTATTCGACCTGAAACGTGGCAAATGCGCTCTCAACGGCCAGTGAACTTTTGTAACGTGTTTTGGTGAGTACGACGGTGCCTGCTTCGATGTCACAGACGGCAATGCGAAAGTTGGCCCCCATCGCCGGTTCGACGATGCAGATAATTTTGTCGCCGATCCGGCGGGTGGCGTGGATCTCGCCCTGAAGTGCGTGGAAAAAATACTTTGGGTAGCTCAGCGGCGTGATTTCAACGATATCGACACTCTTTCTTTTGTCCAGTGAATCGGCGATGATGCGGGCGTCTTCATTGGTCTCGAACTGTACACACCAATCATCGAAGTGTTTGTTGAAATGCGTCAGATCTTCATCCAAAAACCCTCCGGCGGGCGACTGAAGTGCGTAAATTCCCATATGTAAGCCTAACGAAAGTCATTAAAATAGTCTCTGAAAACATGAGCTGCCTGTGAACCTTAAAGCTGTCGCTTGAAGGTAAGAATTATATTGAAAACCATATGTCTTAGTAAGGTATTGCAAGTACAATCCTCTCACGCCAAACGACCCTGATCGCAAAGAGATAGGTGTATCGTTAGATTGATGGTGGATCGCATTAAAGATACAGTAATGAATATTATTATTGATATTAATATTTATGCTGCATCAGAATATGGAGAGAACTAATGTATTACGTCGCAAAAGTTGATTCAGACAAATGTGCTGACTATAAATGTAACATGTGCACGCTTTATTGTCCTGAAGCCAATACCTTGATGTTTGACAAGGAAAACAACACTTCATGGGTTGATGAAGACCGCTGTAAAGGTTGCGCCCTGTGTGTTTATGTGTGTACAGATCTTCTGGACAGAAGCTGTATTACAATGGAAATGGCGCAGGCAGCAGGAGAATAATGCACTTCAGGAGATGGATTCATCTATTCTGAGGTTATTCCGAAGCGCGGCTTTGCTGCGCGTGGGCACGCCGCCGAGGCGAACCCAGTGTTAACGTAGATACCCGGGCTTTGCCCGGGTATCGTTTTTAGATAAAAACAAAGAGGAGAGACTATGGCAAACCAGGGACCAGCGTATTATTCACCGTATCCGGCTGCCACGTATGACGGTGTGATTACACCGCCGGAGGGAAAAGCACTTTTACTGACAGATGTCGTTGATGAAGAAGTGGCAATGAGAGAGATCGCAAAAGTGATGCTGACAAGCGACAATGCAACGATCTTTCCGGGACCGCAGGTGCTCTATGCATGGAATGAAGAGGCCAAGAAGAAAGCGACGCTCATCAAGGAGATGGCGGAAGTTCTGAATGCCAAGATGATTCCGATGTACGACTATCGTCCGAAATATCCCAAGATCGATCCGGAGGTAGAGATCAACCCGAACCATCCGAATCTCACCATCTGGCATAACGATATCAAAGCGGCCATTTTCGTCGGTGTTCACTGTCACTATGCCAATGTGGCGCTTAAAATCGTTCGCGCGGAAACAGACTGTTACACCGTTGCCATCTGTGGCCTGTCCGGGCATGAAGACGCCATGGCGACACTGAGAGACCAGCATTCGCATGAAATGGAAAAATTTATTGCGATCGCCAAAGAAGTCAAAGCTGAGCTGGGCAAGTAGGGATAGGAGAGAATTATGAGCAAAAGAACTGATATGACAGACACACACAACTGGTCGGGGCAGAAACTCGTTTCCACCGACTATATGTTGTTCGAGGCACCGAGAACCAAGCACTTTATGACGGGTTCGGAGGTCCTGAAAGAGGCGGTAAAACGCTGTACGGTCGACGCTTCCGTTTCGTATCCTATTACACCGCAGTCCGAAGCGGCGCACCTGATCGGTGAGCTGTGGGCCGAGGGCTATGTCGGTGTCTACTTCCGGGGTGAAAACGAGTTCGGGGTTATGTCCGAAGTCGCCGGCTGCTCCATGGCGGGTGCGCGTACGATTACAACGACTTCCGGTCCGGGTACGCTCCGTGCGATGGAAAACTTCGCGATGTGGTCGGGGACACGCGCCCCGATGCAGCTGGTCCTTATGGCACGCGGCATCAACTCGCCGCTGACGATCCAGCCGGACAACCTCGAGGTCTTCTACCTGCTTGAAAGCGGTATGATGATCTGGTACGCCGAAAACGTTCAGGAGCTGTTTGACATGTCCATCGCAGCCTTTACCGTTGCCGAGAAACCGGACGTGCACGTACCGATCGTTACTGTGGTCGACGGTTTCTTCGTTTCGCACACCCGCGAAGCGGTCGAACTGCCCGATGACGATATTGCCATCGAGCCGTACGATCCGTATGCGTCGCCGCTGCCTCCGATTGACTCCGAGATGCCTCCGGGGCGTTTCCTGCGTGATCCGTTCGTCATGAAGTCGAACTATATTTCGTATGCGGCGCATGCTTCATGGCAGTTCGAGATCCGTTCCGCGGTCGAGCGTTCCGTTCCGTACGCCAAACATTTCCTCAACGGACTGGTGCATGTGTCGGGCGACGAAGACGCCGAACTGGCATTTGTCGCCTGCGGTACAGCATCGCAGCAGGCCAAAGAGGCGCAGCGCGAACTGACGAAACTTGGAATCAAGAGCAAGGTCATCAAGCTCAGAACCATTCGTCCGTTCCCCGAAGCGGAGCTGCTTGAGGCGCTTCAGGGCGTCAAGCATGCGTTCGTTCCGGAGTTCAACGTTGTTGGCTGGTTAGCAAACGATGTCAAAGCGAAACTGTACGGCAAGTGTGACACGGAGATCATCGGCGGTCCTCGCGTCGGCGGCGGTATGAGTATGCCGGCCGAGGCGATCATTGCCGAAGTCATGGAAAAAGTAAACGGATAAGGAAGAGCAATGGCACTTGATATTTATAAAATCAACCCCGAATTCAGAGACATCATGCCTCAGGAGATCATCGATCTCGAAGAGAAGGCGACCTGGTCCGTCAAGATGGAAAAAGCGCGTGGCATCAAAGAGCTGCCGCAAAGTAAAGAGCTGCTCGAAGAGCATTCGCTCTGTGCAGGCTGTCCGGAAGCGGCAGCGCTGCGTTATGTCCTGTCGGCCCTGCCGGTTCCTGAGGAGACGGTGATCGTCAACTCCACGGGCTGTACATCCTTGATGTTCCCGCATATCGCGCTGCATACCGTTCACTCATTGTTCGGTAACCAGAATGCCGTTGCCTCGGGCATCAAGCGCGTCCTCGAGTGGCGTTTCCCGGATAAGCAGAAAGATGTCGTCGTACTCGCAGGTGACGGTGCGACGGTCGATATCGGTCTGGACTATACCCTGCAGTCGTTCTTCAGACAAGAGAAGATCACGACGATCTGTTTCGATAACGAAGTCTACGCCAACACCGGCGGCCAGGAGAGCGGTATGACCGCCAAAGGTCAGGTCTTCAAGATGGCACCGACGGGCAAGAAGTTCGAAAAAGTCCCGATGTGGGAACTGGCGAAAACGTCCGGCTGTCACTACTCGGTCAACCTCACCGCATCGGCACCGAAGCAGGTCGCGAAGGTGGTCAGAGAAGCGATCCTGATCGCACGCGAAATCGGACCGACGTACATCAACCTGTATACACCGTGTATTCTTGAAATCGGCCTGAGCGCGAATGAAGGTCTTGGCGAAATGAAAGACCAGGACAAGGGACGTTTCGAGTTCTACAAGCATGTTTCGCCGGAAGCCGAAGCATACCTGGCAAAATGCAAAGAGGAGGGGCTGTTATAATGGCAAAAGACTCAATCAAAATCAGGATGCCTGCACTCGGCGGGCAGGGCGCGGTTACTGCGGCACACATTGCGGCGACTGCAGCGGATACCGAAGGCTATTACGCGGTTTCGAACCCGTTTTTCGGGGCTGAAAAGCGTATGGCGCCTTCAGAGAGTTACGCCCGTATCGGTACGGTGCCCATCTATGACCGCGGCGAGGTCATCTATCCGGACATCATCATGGTGTATCATCCCCAGGTTATCACCATGGGTAAGTCGTACACCATGCCGTTTTATTCGGGGATCAAAGAGGACGGTCTTGTCATCATCAACAGTGACAGGGACCTGCTGACCGAGACGGATAAGAAGATTCTCGATGATCTGAACGTCAAAGTCCTCACCAGAGACTTTACGCAGTTCGCGCTCGATCAGGCCGGTACGGAACTGGCGACGAACATGGCGATGCTCGGCTCGCTGTTCGGTGCGCTGGGTACCGTGAGCAAACCGGCGATCGAAGAGGGAATCAAGGACCGTTTCTTGAAAAAGTATACGGCTTCGGGCGGTACGGCCACGCTTGACTCGGTCATTGAGAAAAAGTTCAAGAAGAAGATGGATCTCATCCAGAAAAACCTTGACACGGCTTCCGCAGCGTTCGACCTGACGGCCGAATGGTGTAAAGAGGTCGGTTTCGAGCCGATTCTCGAAGCGCCGGGTACGTAACAGATTAAGTGACTGCGCCGAGGCGCCGTTGCTTTCACCTTCTTTCGATACAATTTTCTCCATCAACATCCCATCACAATCATTTCATTACAAGGCAAACACGATGCATGCATTTGTCATAACAGGATTTCTCGGTGTCGGTAAGACTACACTCTTGACCAACACGGTCAAACAGCACTTCAGCGATAAGAACATCGCGATCATCGTCAACGAGTTCGGCGATGTGGGCATTGACAGCAAACTGCTCAAAAATGTCCACAGCGAGGTATTGGAGATCTCCGAAGGATGTATTTGCTGCAAGCTGGCGCAAGAGTTTGAAAGCGGCGTCACCGAGATCGTTCAGAAGTACGACCCCGACATCATCTTTGTCGAAACGTCGGGCGCTTCCGAACCGTTTCCCATCTTTATGTCACTGCAAAATCTCGGTGTTGCTGTCGAGGGGGTAATCTGCGTGTGTGATGCGGCGCATTTCGATACCTATAAAGAGAATACGACGGCCAGGTATCAGATCGGCGGTTCCAATATCATCGTGCTGAACAAGGTTGATCTCGTAGATACGCCGCAGCTTGAACAGGTGAAGCAGGAAGTCGCTGCACTCAAGCAGCAGTACAATATAAAAAACAACCTGACCGGCGAGACAATCTTTAACAGTTATGTTCTGCTTGAAGCGGAGCAGGGCATTGTCGGTAAAGAGGTTTTTGAGGGGCTTTACGAGACCGAAGAGATTGTCGGACTGGCACAGGAGTATCGCCATGACGATCATACGCACCGAGATTCCATCACTCAGAAGGTGGTGTACCTTAAAGAGGGGATAGTATTTCAAGATGTCGATAATGTACTGGAGCATTTGCCTGAAAATATTTACAGGGTCAAGGGCGTTGTCAAAACAGAAGATGTACCCTCGCCGTTGCTGGTGAATTATGCTTTTGGGAATGTTTCGTTCGAAGAACTGCCGGAGTATAAAGAGGCATCTATGCTCATCATGATAGGCGATGCCATTGAAGAAACGGTTGAAGTATTGTGCAAACAACACGATTTTTTGATGCTTCCTCGTTTCAGTGTCGGGGCCTAACCTCTGCAAGTGATACGATTGTACACACTGTTTGTCAGTGGAATGACGGCTTAATGAGATTATTTCCTGGCCTTCAGGCAGTTTTTTCAACTCTCCCTTGTGATGCGTCCACCTGTGGTTAATTTTGAGTTATGATAAAAATATATTTTACTGCTGTCCATCCAAAAAGGATCAATTTTTCTTAGTTAGCTTAAAGAGATTTCCTTGTCATGCAGAGTGGTATAAATGGTACAAAACGTAACAAAAATCTATATGATGTGTATTTTTTATGCAAAAAAACATCGATCCAAAACAAAATATAGTTACTTAATGTAACAAAGCGTCTTTCTGTCAGTTTGAATTGGTAACACATTAAAGAAGTGCTATTAATTAAAAGTCTTTACACCTTTTTATGCGAATCCTCTGTAAATTTCGTCATCTCATAGCTTATTGAAGGAGAAAACATGTCTCAAAAAGTGACAGTAGGTCCCGCCGGCTACATGCCGAAATCAGCGCCTTCCATGGGAGTGGAGCTTGCACCGGAAGGTCAGGCTCTTCTCTATGGAAACTGCGTCAGCGAAGAAGAAGCGATGCGCGATGCCGCCAGAGCGATGTTGACACGCGACAACCCGACTATATTCCCAGGACCGCAGGTGCTTTGGGACTGGAAAGAGGACGTAGCACAGAAAGCCGAAGCAATTTTGGAACTTGCAAGCGAAATCCCAAACTGCAAGATTATTCCAATGCCCGACTATCGACCGAAGTACCCGAAAATCGATGTCAAAGCGGAGATCAATCCGAACCACCCGAACCTGACAATTCTCGACAACAAGATCAAGGCGTGTATTTTCGTCGGCGTGCACTGTCACTACGCGAACTTGTCGCTGCGCATGATTCGCGGCGGTACAGATTGTTACACCATTGCACTGTGCGCCTACATGGGACATGAAGAGGCGATGGCCTCCATCCGTGACCTGCATGCCGAAGATATCCGAAAATTGCGCGACATCGTCATCGAAGAGAGAGAAAAGCTCGGTATCAAGTGGACGGCGAAGATGCCGCCGCAGAACCCGTCACTGCCGAAAGAGGAATTTGAAACCCTCAATGCAGCCGATTACGGCGAATTCCGAAGCCTGCTGATGCCGCGCCGCGGCGAGCAAGTTGCGGAAGTTGAATAAAGGAGATTATCGATGAGTCCGAATACAAGACCTAAACTGGAAAAAAGACTGGTTGACGCCAAATACCTGCTGCAAGAAGCGCCGCGAGAAAAGCACTTCATCACAGGTGCACAGGCGATGGCAGAGGCTGTCAAACGCGCCAGCGTTGACATGGCGATTGCCTACCCGATTACACCGCAATCCGAGGTCATGCACCTTGTCGGCGATATTTATGCCCAGGGGCATATCAAAGAGTATTATCGCGCGGAAGAAGAACTGGGGACCATGTCGGCGATCGCCGGGGCGTCCAGAGCGGGTGTCCGTCTCTTTACGGCGACCTCCGGTCCGGGACTGCTGCGCGGTCTTGAAGCCATTGCTGCGTGGCCGGGCCACCGCGTTCCTGCGGTACTGGGTGTCTTGACACGTGTTGTCAATGCGCCGCTTTCCATTCAGCCCGATAACGTCGAGATGGCGTACCTTATGCACTGCGGCGCGGTTATGCTGCATGCCGAGAACCAGCAAGATACTTTTGACATGACGCTGGCGGCATTCGCCATTGCGGAAAAAGTCGATGTCTATATCCCGGTCGCCGTCGCGACGGAAGGGTTCTTTGTTACGCATGCCAAAGGGTATGTCGATATGACGGCAGAAGACCTGGCGCTCGAAGAGTTCGACCCGGTCGCCGCTCCGGTACCGGCGATGGACAACGAAACGCCGCCGGCACGGATTCAGCGTGATGCCCCGGTACAGAAGTCGAACTTCATGTCCTACCTCATTCATGCGGTATGGCAGCAGGAGATCTGGGATTCGAACAGCCGTGCGATGAAATACATCTACGAGTATCTCGGCGGACCGATCGAAGTGGTCAACCCGGATGCGGACGTCTTTGTCATCGCCTCAGGCTGTGCCGCGGCACAGGGGCGTGAAGCGCAGCGCTACGCCGAAGAGGAAGGCCTCAGTGTCGGTCTTATCAAAGTCCGTGCAATCCGTCCGTTCCCGACAAAAGAGATCTGCGATGCGACGAAAAACGCCAAAGCGATCATCGTGCCCGAGCACAACGCGATCGGCTGGCTCTGTAAAGAGGTCAAGGCTGCGATCCCCAACGGCGGCATCGTCACCGAAGGTCCACGCGTGTTCGGCGGTATGACGCTGCCGGTCGAACTGATCATGGTCGAAATTTACGACGCGCTCGGTATCGAGCACAACATTAAACTGTAAAAGGAGTACATCATGAGTATGAAATACATTACCCCGGCGGAAACATTCAAGAAATACCTGCCGAAAGATTACGTGGAACTCGTCGATTACGGTCCGTTCGGCAAAAGCCAGGAAGAGGCCGGCCCGGGCAATATGGGTCAGTTCAAAGAGCTGCTCGAAGAGCACCCGATGTGTTCGGGATGCTGGATGGCGTACTTTATCCGTGTCATCTTCGCAGCCCTTCCGAACCCTGAAGAGACCGTAACACTCGGTACAGCAGGGTGCGGGCGTCTGGCGATCTCTCAGGCGGCCGTTCCGTTCATCTACGGAAACTACGGTGACCAGAATGCGATGGCTTCGGGCCTGACACGCGCTTTCCGCCTGCGTTTTCCGGAGAAGCATAAAGACGTCATCACGATCGCCGGCGACGGCGGAACGATGGACATCGGTTTCAGTATGACCATGCACTCATGGATTCGCGGCGAGAAGTTCACCACGATCATGCTCGACAACGAAGTCTATGGCAACACCGGCGGCCAGGAGAGCGGAATGTCTCCGCAGGGCGCCGTGCTGAAAATGGCACCTGAGGGCAAGAAGTTCGGCAAGATGCCGGCAACGGATCTGGCCAAGGCGGCGGGATGTGTCTACATTGTCCGTCTCTCGCCGACCAACATCAAAAAAGCGGCGCAGATTATCCGCCGCGCGATCTTTGTCGCCAGAGAAGTAGGCCCGACCTTTATTCACGCCTACACCTCTTGTAACATCGAATACTCCATTCCGACCGAAGAGGTATTCAAAGACGCCAAAGAGAAAGAGAAAGGGCGTTTCTCCTTCGACGAGTACATGACCGATGCCGCGCGCGAAGTCATCGAACGCGTCGAGGCTGAAGAGAAAGCGGCGCGCAAAGCGCGTAAAGAAGCAATGAAAGCGGGGGCGATGTAATGGCTGAGAAAAAACGATACAACATGCGCATTTCCGGGCTGGGCGGACAGGGCGTCGTTACGACGGCTCACATCCTCGGCTCGTGTATGGACAACGCCGGGAACTATGCCTCTTTGGTACCGTTTTTCGGTTCAGAGAAGCGTATGGCGCCGGTCGAGGCCTATGTCCGCGCTTCGACGGAACCGATTTACGAAGTCGGCGAAGTTGTCTATCCGGACATCATTTTGATCTACCATTCTCAGGTCGTGACGCACGGTAAATCGTACACGATGCCGTTCTATACGGGTCTGAAACCCAACAGCCTGGTTATCATCAATACGGACATCGACGTCTTGCAAGATGAAGATATCAAGGTTCTCAAAGAGCTCAACGCCAAAGTCGTTCAGTTCAACGCAACGGATCTGGCGCTTCAGATCGCAGGTACGGAGCTGGCGACGAACATGGCCATGATGGGCATGCTGCTGGGGCTGACCAAACTGGTGACCGAAGACGATATTGAAAAAGCGGTACGCGAACGTTTTCTCGGAACGTCATTTGTCGCTTCGGGCGGTACGGCGGCACTGGACTCCGCGATCGAGAAGAAGTTCAAGAAAAAAGAGCAGCTGCTCGCCAAAAACATGGAAGTCATCAACAAGACGTTCGAAATGGCGGACAGCATCGATATGAGCACGGACGACCTCGTCGTTCAGCTCGCAATGTAAGGAGGGGTCTGAATGTATTATGTAGCCAAAGTCGATTCTGATAAATGTGCGGATTATAAATGTAATATGTGTACGCTCTACTGTCCTGAAGCGAACACGCTGATGTTTGACAAAGAGAACAACACTTCATGGGTCGACGAAGACCGCTGCAAAGGGTGCGCCCTTTGTGTCTACGTCTGTACAGACCTGCTTGACCGCAGCTGTATCACCATGGAGATGGCGCAGGCGCAAGAAGCCTGAGTCCTCCGTACCCGCCATTGCGGCGGTACTTTAATACCACTCACAAATATCTTTTATTTCCTGTCGCGTTTTCTCATGTTTCGGCGCCTCTTGACGGTAACCGAACGCCACCATGACAGACGGTCCGAAACGGTCGGTATCGACGCCAAGCGCATCGCGCATAAACGCTTCGGTCTGTTCAAAGTCGAACCCTTCGACGGGGCAGGAGTCTATGCCCATGCAGGCCGCACCGGTCATCATATTGGCCAGGGCAATGTAGGTCTGTTTCGATGCCCAGTCAAAGAGGTAGCGGTCGTTTTGCAGCAGGTTGAAGTCCTCTTCCTGGAACTTGGTGTAGAACTGGTCGTAAAGCGCCTGGGCCTCTTCGGGAAGTTTCCGGATGTCGCGCATCATATGGCGGATGTAGTCGCTGCCGTGCAGCATGTCACTCTTCTTTCGCGAGGCGATCAGGACAAAATGGCTGGCGGTCGGCAGCTGTCCCTGCGCGCCCCAGGTAAAGGCTTTGAGCTTCTCGCGCAGCGCGTTGTCCTGAATGACGAGAAACTTCCAGGGCTCGAAGCCGAACGAGCTGGGACTCAGCCGGCCGTATTCCAGAATCTTTGAGAAATCGTCATCGCTGATTTTTTTTGACGCGTCGAATGTCTTGCAGGCGTGCCTGAAGTGCATGGCTTCCATGAATTTATCTTCCATCTCTAGTCCTTTAGCTGATATATAGGTGTCTGTTATATTAACCAAAAAGAGTGTAAATAGGGAGAGAAGAGGATGCTGCCCGCTGAAATACGAGCAGGTGAAGTGTAAGGGAAATCAGCGTCTACTTTTGCGGCGGCTCTTCCGTGGCGTCGAAGCCGATATTGATCTTGTTTTTGGCCATCAGCTCTTTGAGGTCGGGATAATCGTCTTCATCGTCGTCTTCGGGACGCAGCGTGCTGTGAATGATGATCTTGTCGCCGTAATCGACCGCTTCGAAGAAGTGCTTGAAGCAGAACTCCTGGTTCATGCGGCACTCCATGACCCGCGCCGCCGCAATGGCGTCCTCTTTTGTTTCAAACGTACGGTTGTTTTCCATGCCGCTTTTTTTAAAGCAGCCGCACTCTTTTTCTATTTGGATGGTATACATGTTGTTCTCCTATTGATTAAATTTCTTTGATGACAATAAACTCACCGTGTTCGAACGAGTAGATTTTTCCCGCCTCGCGGTCAATGACGACGGGGCGAATCCACTCGTTGAGTATGAACGGTTTCGCAATCGAGTTCTCGACCGCTTTGAGTACCTTTTGCAGCGGCGCTTCCATAAAGGTCAGCAGGCGTACCGGTTCGTGGTAGGCTTCGCCTTCGAGTTCTACGGACTGTGTCGGCAGTCCGATCTTGAGGTCGCTGTAGTTTCCGTTGAAGACGCCGACTTTTCCGACGACGTTGTGGTACACCTTGGAACCGGCACCGTAGATGTGGTTGTCGACCGTCGAGAAGTAGTGTTCAAGGTTGATCCACTCGCCGACGACCAGCGGACCGTTGAAGATGCGGGTCAGGATGTCGGCGTTGTCGTTATCGATTTTCCAGTCGTACGAGTGCAGGAAGAGGCGGTTATCGAGTTTCATATGCCTAACCGAACTACGCGGCCCCGCAAAAGCCCCCATGTTCTTTGCAAGCCCCCACTCCGGCCGCGGCTCGGACCAGTCCATGGACTTGGTCACGATATCGTGATGCGTTTTGGTGTAGGGCAGCGCCTGGGCGCGCTCCATCCTCGCTTGCGCGGAGGCGGCGTTGAAGTCCAGTTGGATTCGTTCAAACCGCTTGCGTGCATCGTCGTCAAGCAGATCGGTGTCGTAGAATTTGATCTCATCGGTCGTCGTGATATGCAGTCCGGGGATGAAAACGGTCGTATCGGCAATGGTGATGTCATGCGCTTTTTTCAGCGCATCGCGCACCTCGCTCTGATTGGCGATCATGCACAGCGCGCGGGCATTGGGCAGGCTGATGTTGCCGCCGCACGCCCCGCAGTCCAGTGCGGATTCAAAAGGATTGTTGTCAGAGACGCTGCCGTGCCCGATGATGGTGACGAATTCGGGAAAATGATCTGTCTGGCCAATCATTGTGAGGTAGTTGTTCAGGTAAAACACTTTCTCTTCGAGCGTAAAGCCGACCTGCCCCAGCTTCTCTTTTTGGTAGGCGTAGTCCTCGGGGGTGATCTGGTAGGTCGATTTGAGTTTGTTCAGCACGGCTTCGGACAAGGCGACACTGTTGGGCTCGCCAAAGAGCAGGTGTCGGCGAACAGACTCTATCTGCGCATCTGAAAATTCACGGCCGGCAGTGCTGATAAGCAGTTTGGCAATGATTTTTGTGTGCAGCTTTTTGACGTAGTTTTCGATCTTCTCGTCACTGAGTTTGTCGATGGTGTAGGTCGTTTTCGGCTTTTGGGGCTTCATCTTCGAAAAGAGCCGCTGCGTTTTTTGCGGCAGGAACGTCTTGCCGAAGAGGTTGATGCCAAACAGCCAGCCGATGGCTTCGACGGTAATGAATGGGGTGTAGGGGTTGTTTTTGAGGTCGCTCAGCACCTTCTTGGTCGTTTTGGTCACCTTCTTTTTCGAACGGTATTCATCTGAGGATTCTACCGGTATTTCAAAGACGACATTGTGCGGTTTGACGATGGCGGGGGCAAGAAAGAGTTCATGCGCTTTGTCGAATTCGACAAACGCCACGGGGAGGCCCAAAAAGCCTCCTGCCCCGTAGGTCGTGTAGTGGCCGCGATGTTCAATATGACGGCGGATCACTTCGGAGCGGACATCGAGACAGAAGGTCGCCGAGGCGTCAGCCGTGACAGTTTCGGTGTCAGAGGCCTGTGCAAATTCATCTGCAAAGCTGAGGATATAGCTGTCCTCAAGCGATTTGAGCCAGAGGTACCCTTCTTCTTCTTTCAGTTTGCCGAGAATATCGGCAAGTTCGATCAGGGGCAGATCGCTCTGCAGCACATCATTGGAGTGCTGGATCTGCAGCGCGTCGAGATTGATGGCGTTTTCAATGTAGTTGCACAGAATCGTTTCGGTCTTTTCTCCGGCCTCCAGGGCGTCGAGGGCCGGGCCCATGAGTTTGTTCTTCTGTTTTAGAATCTGCATGATCGCATGGCTCGGCTTTGCCGCGGCATAGGTTTCAAAGCGCTCGAAATCGCTGATACGCCGTGTGGAGACGGCTTCAAGTTCATAATAGAGGCGGATGGCCATATAGTCTATCAGGGTTGAGGGATACTGCTGCTGCGCGTAATAGTCGGGGTCTTCGGATCGGTACTTGATGAAACCGGCCCATCCGTGCAGTTTCAGCAGATGCGTCAGCAGATAGGCCTGGCTGTTTGGAACCTTCAGGCGGTTCAGTGCTTCTTCGACAAAACTTTCAGCGTCGATCGAACGCTCCAGTCCGGCATAAATCTTGAACGTTTCGAACATGCCGAGTTCGCGGTTGGGCATCTGCATGGTCGTCTGGTCTTCATCCAGAAAGCGGGTGATGAACTCGATGACCTGCCGCTCGACGCGCTCCTTGTCGCCGTAACCGAACAGCGCGTCATTGATCTCATAGAGCGTCATGTGGCTGACAAGGTGCTCGAGCCATCTGGCTTCATTATAGTAGTGCGTTTTTTGCTGCAGGTGCAGGTAGAGTCCGTAATCGATCTTTTCGTGCTTGTAGGCGTACTTGGTGCGCAGGGCATTCCACTGTGGACTGACATCCATCAGAAACCTTTTCGCCAGTTCAAGGGGGATATCGAGTGCACATTTGTCCAGTAATTCACGGATATTGTTTTCAAATACCGTATCGTCGATTTTGCCTTCGCGATAGCGGGCCATGAAATATGCAGAGTCCATATAGACTTGGCCGCCGAACACGGACTGTGCCGCTTTGAGCCCCTCTTTGAACGGCATCTGTTCAAACCCTTTGAGCGGGTTGTGATGGATGAACGAGCCGATGGGCCAGTAGTGCGGGATTGTGTCTTTGACCGCGTCAAGCTGTTTTAGAATACTCATAGCAGTGCCTCCTTCACACCGTATATGCCCAGGATGAAGAGCAGGGCGAATACGGCTGCATGTGTCATTTTTTCACGTACGCTCATCAGGACGTAATGAATGTTCGGATTGGGTTTGCCGAACACCGTTTCGGTCATGACGCGCATGGCAAGGTAGAAATTGCCGAAAAAGACGACAATGACGACGGCGTACCAGAGCGGGTCGGGTGTGCTTTTGAACATATAGCTCAGAAAGTACAGCGCATTGGGAAACGGCGGATAGAGCGAAAGCGTGATGAGGTAAAACGTCAAAAAGGTTCCCATGTACGGGGTAGCCAGCATGATGCCCGTGATGTGGTGGTAGTTGGCGCTGCCGTAGTTCTGTTCGTAGAAGCGGGCGACGATGAAGAGGCCAAGCAGCGCCACGAGCAGCGAGAGACTGTACATGGCGCTGAAGGATTCGAACAGGATGAAAAACGGCGCGTTGATAAAGATGAGGTGGTAACCCAGCTTGTAGAAATTGGTTGTCTTGGCGGCGCGGTAGATGGAAAACAGCGAGCTGCCCAGTGCGATGGTCGCAAACAGACCTTCATACCGCATTGGTACAACACTGGTCAGGGCCACGGCACACAACAGCAAAAATGCGCTAAAAAGCAAAATGGTTTTACTGTCGAACTTCCCGCTGCGCTCCAGCAACAGATAATACGGCACGCCGCCGGCGAGCAGGGTTAGAACAATACTGGCGATCATGATCCACTCCTTCTGAGGCGATTGAGCAGTTGGAAGAGGTACCCTTCGTTTGAAAGAAACCGGTAGAGCTTCCACCGCATGCTGTTGGTCTGTTTGGCCATTCCGGGTACCTCCTCGACATGCTGCTTGTACATGAAGTACCATCCGATGACGGTGATGAGCGTCAGTGCAAACAGGGAGAAGAAGAGCGCAACGTTCTGTGTCGCCGCATGGTAGAACAGCTCCGCGTCTTTGCCGTACAGATAGTGTTCGAGCGCCATGCCGATGAATTCATAGGTGAACAAAATGATGACGAAGGAGCTGACCAGTCCGACGGCGACCTTGATCGTTTCGGATTTCGACGCTTTGAAAAAGGAGAGGAACAGCTGAGTCCCTGTCAGCCAGCCAAACGCGAGGATCACGATGGCGGCGTTGAACTCAAAGAACGCATCGTCGAGTACCATTTTGACACCGACAAAGAGTACGATGGGCAGCACGGCAAAAAGCGCAAGGTATTTGAACGCTTTTTTGCCGCTGCTTTTGAGGTTCTCTTCCCAAAAGATTTCATACGAGAGCCGTTTGGGAAGGTTGGAGTCGTGGCGTGCCAGTTTGATAAGTGCTCCGGATTCAAGGAAAAGCGTCGCTTTGAAAATGCCGTGCACGATGAGGTGGTAGATGGCGAGCGAAAAGGCGCCCAGGCCGACTTCCATGATCATGTAGCCCATCTGGCCCACGGTCGAGTAGCCCAGCGAGCGCTTGATGTCCGGGACGGCGAGCATGATGAGCGAGGCCAGAATAGCCGTGACCAGCCCGATGACAAAGGCGATGTTGAGCACCGCGGGCGAGAGCAGCAGCAAGTAGGCCAGTTTGTTCAGCAAAATGCCGCCGACATTGACCACCCCGGCGTGCATGACGGCCGAGACCGGTGTCGGGGCCTCGGAGGTGTAGGGGAGCCAGATGTGAAACGGCATGATGGCCGACTTCATCATCGCGGCGATGAGAAAGAGCAATCCGATGACGAAGATCATGGGATTGTCCGCGGGATGAAACGACATGGCAAGCCATGTTTTGCTCAAGACGCCGAGATCGGCACTTCCGAAGGTATTGTAGGTCAGCACGACCGCAAAGATGAAGACGAGGTCGGCTCCTTTATGGATGCCCATGGTCCAGCGGGCATTCTTGACGGCACTGTTAGAGCCGACGTTGAACGACACCAGCAGATAGAGCGCGATGGATAGCAGCTGCCACGCAAGCGCCAGCACGATGAGGTTGTTGCTCATGACCAGCAGGTAGATCGAGGCGAAAATGAAGTTGAGCAGAATGAAAAAACGGCGGTAGCCCGCTTCATCCCACATGTATTTGGTAGCGTATTTGCGCACGACTAACCCAAGAATGGCGACGTAGGGCACCAGAATGGAGGAGAGCTCGTTATAGATAATGTAGCCTCCGAATCCTTCGATCGGTGCATCGTTGGTCAGGACATAAAAGGTTCCGTACAGTCCGAGCAGGGCGATCATACTTGAAAGAATAATGCTCACTTTCGGTATGAGCGCTTTGTCGGTGACCACACCCAGTATCACCGCGATGGCAATGGGAATGGCCGGTATAAGCAAGACGAGCTGTTCCACTAAAACTCCTGTCATCCGGCAGCGCAGTCGGCATACCGGTTTAATTGGCGAATTGAAGTATTCTCAAAAGAAGCTTCCAAGACCTTTATGGCTGAAGGTTATTTTTTAACCTATATCTGGACTAAGGTTTGTATATTGAATTTTTGGGGAAGAGCGCAAGCCTTTAATATAAGGCTTGCGTTGCACTAGCTGGCCGGAGTGTCGACCGCCGTGAAAGTGTCTATATCAATACTGTGATTGCTTTTTTCTTCATTGGTGTGCCACAGTGCATCCGCATTCTTTTCACCGGTACGGATGCGTTCGACTTCGAGCACCGGCATGACCCACATTTTTCCGGCACCGTGCTCGGTGTCCTGTGCATTGGCCCGAATGGCTTCCATGGCCCGTTCTTTGTGCGGTACGCCCGCAACCACAACTTTGATCAGTACTTTTTCGCTCAGTTCGTCTTCGCGGCCGCCCAGGCAACCCTTGCCCATCACGTTGGTCACGGTAACCCCGTAAATTTCCTCTTCTTCCAATCCTGTCAATACCTCTTCTAGAATAGCACGATTGAACACTGCATTGATTTGATACATGAGAACCCCTCTGTTTTGATTTTGGCAACGACCGGATAAGTCGTTCTTATGCGGTCAAGTTTTATCATGATTGTTTTTAAGGCAGGTTAAGGGAGTCAGATTAATAATAGTGAGTCAGCTGATGCTGAAGGATGTGTTTCGTCAAACAAGCAAAGGTGCTTCCTCCGGAAGGAGCATTTTCTTAGGGCCTGATGAAATAGCTTACAGTAGATAAATCAAGATGGGTATGACAAATGACGTATTTGTGAATACTAAGAAAATCGTTAAAAAAACTTGTCGTTGGGAAAAGTGATTCTAAGAAGTAAATGGTGCGCCCGGAGCGATTCGAACGCCCGACCGCTGGTACCGCAAACCAGTGCTCTATCCAGCTGAGCTACGAGCGCACACCAGTTCTCTGTTTGAGAGGATGAAATTATAGCCGCTAAAGCTTAGGGGTTTTTTAAAGGTGCCCTTAGAATTCCTGCTTTTCGGCCAGCTGCGCAAGAAAGGCTTCCATGTCGTATTTGCTTCGGTACTCCGGTGTCATGATATGGATGAGCACATCGCCCAGGTCTGCGACGACCCACTGCTCGCTTTCATCGACATGCACAAACTGCTCTTCGGGTTTTAGCTCTTTTTTCAGATAATCCAGCAGTGCCGTGGTGTGGCGCTCTCCAAGCGAGGAGGCAATGATGACGTAATCGACGAAATAGTCCCGCTCATTCAAGTCGAACAGTTCGATCGCTTCGGCTTTGTTGCGGTCAAGCACCTCAATGATTTTTTCTAATCGTTTTTGCACATAAGTTCCTTATAGTATTTTTCAATCTCTTCCCTGACGGACTCGGGGATAAGGTGCGTTTTTTCCAGCGCACGCAGTTCGGTCGAACTGATGTCGATATTGACATCCAAAGTGCGCAGCATTGCGCTTCCCTCATGACCGGGCCGCGACGCTACGACCCAGGTGACCAGATGATCAAGCTGATCGAACCGGTCCCATTGCGACAGTGTGTTGAGGTTGTCCGAACCAATAATAAGAAAGACGGACGGATCAAGCTGTCTGAAATGCTGCACTGTCTCTATGGTTGGGACCGGACGCCCTTTTTCAATCTCGAAATCACTTACCTCTACGCGCGGTTCATCGTCAAAGATACGTTCAAGCCATTGCTTCCTGAGTTCCGGCGGCGCGTGTGTTCCGCTTTTAAACGGATTGACATAGGCGGGCACGACATAGAGCCTATCGATCGGCAGAACCTGGAGCGCTTTTTTAACGATGGCAACATGTCCGGCATGTGGAGGATCAAAAGAGCCACCGAAGATCGCTATTGCCATTTTGCCCGCTTTTTACCGAAATTATAACTTGGCTTCGGTAAAATCATACATATTAACTTCGTTAAGGACCGCTTGCATGGAGCTTCTCAATATCAAAGACCTCGACCTTCAGGAAAAAAAAGTTTTTATCCGCTGCGATTTCAACGTACCGCTTGATGAATTCGGAAATATTTCCGATGACCGTCGTATTCGTTCGGCAATTGCGACGATCAACTACTGTCTGGACAAAGATTGCGCTGTCATTCTTGCATCGCATATGGGGCGGCCGAAAGGTGAAGTCGATTCGCGCTATACGCTCGAACCCGTCCGACTGCGTCTGCAACAGCTGCTTAAACGCAGCGTGACGCTGGCCAAGGATGTCGTCGGAGAAGATGCCATGACAAAGGCGGCCGAACTTCCGCGTCATGAAGTGTTGCTGCTTGAGAACCTCCGTTTTGAAAAAGGGGAGACGAAAAATGACGAGGCCTTCGCCGAAAAACTGGCAGGAATGGCCGAGTTTTACATCAACGACGCATTCGGCGTCAGCCACCGTGCACACGCTTCGGTTGAGGCGATTACCCATTTTTTCGACCATGAGCACAAAGCGGCGGGCTTCTTGCTGCAAAAGGAGATCCGTTTCTTCGGGACACTGATCAAGCAGCCGGTACGCCCTTTTGCGGCTATCGTCGGAGGAAGTAAAGTCTCCGGCAAACTCGAAGCATTGGTGAATCTGCTGCCGCGTGTCGACAAGATCATCATCGGCGGCGGGATGGCCTTTACGTTTTTGAAGCAGATGGGCTACGATGTCGGCAATTCGCTGGTAGAGGATGATCTGCTCGAAGAGGCGCAGCATATCATGGATGAGGCGCGCAAGCGAAAAGTGAAGTTCTACCTTCCCGTTGATGTCGTCGCGGCACAGACGTTCGCTGCGGATTCGGTCAGCAAGCTCGTCTCGGCACAGGAGATCCCGCAAGGGTGGATGGGGCTCGATATCGGACCGGCAACGGTGCGGCTTTACCGTGAAGTGCTCAATGACGTGCAGACCATTCTTTGGAACGGACCGATGGGGGTCTATGAGATGGAACGCTTTGCACGCGGTTCGAACAAGATCGCGCACTTCGTGGCGGACTCTTACGCCACTACTGTTGTCGGCGGCGGGGACACGGCCGACCTTGTCCAGCGCGTCGGTGTTGACGAAGAGATGACGTTTATCTCCACCGGCGGCGGGGCGTCACTGGAACTGCTTGAGGGCAAAGTGCTTCCGGGAGTCCGCCCGTTGATTGCAAAGGAACTGCATTGATCGTCGCGGCCAACTTTAAGACGAATCATACCCGGGCGTCTGCCGCCGAGTATCTGAGGGAAGTCGAAGCGTTTTTGGAAGTAGAAGGGATTACGGACGAGGTGTTGGTTTTTCCTCCGGCGACAGCGCTGCAAAGCCACGAGGGAGAGATGGTTGTCGGTGCCCAGAATGCATGGGCGGTTGCAAACGGCGCGTTTACAGGAGAGCTCGGCACGGAGCAGCTGGACGAATTCGGCATCCATACGATTTTGATCGGGCACTCCGAGCGGCGTCATATTCTTGGGGAAACCCAGGAGCTTATTGCGGAGAAGTTCGCTTTTTACAAAGCACTCGGCTACCGCATCGTCTACTGCATCGGTGAACCGCTTGAG
>JANTHE010000015.1 GCA_024762585.1 Sulfuricurvum sp.
TGATTCTGATTTTACGATATAATCTTTGCGTACAACGTGCGATAGCTTGCTTTTCAAGAGGAAAGTCCGGGCTGCCGTAAGACAGGGCTCCATCTAACGGATGGCCGGCGAAAGCCGAGGGACAGTGCAACAGAGAGTAGACGGCCGCGTATGCGGTCACGGTGAAACGGTGGGGTAAGAGCCTACCAGTTCCGTCAGCAATGACGGAAGCTATGTAAACCCAGCCCGGCAGCAAGAAACAGATGGTAAGCGTCTTACATCGCTTTTGTTTCGCTAGAGGCGGCCGGTGACGGCTGCAGTAGATAAATTATCGCTTTAACAGAACCCGGCTTACCGTTGTACGCTTATTTAATCGAAATCATCCCCCAAAACAGTTCCATTTGCCGCTCAAAGGCTGTCGATAAAGATGTCGTACTCTTTTTGTCTGCCTTCAGCAGGCTGACCTGCATCCTTAGATAGAACATCTGCCCTAGGTAGACATTGGCCAGCGTCATGGGATCTTCGGAACGAATGATGCCTTCTTGCATCATGATAAAGAGTCCGGAGGAGAGAAAGCGGATATTGCTCTCATGAAACTGCTGCCAGAATCCTCCGCGCAATTCCTCGTTTTGCATCAGTTCGATCAGCATGATCCGAAAGAGTTTTTCGTGATTGTGGTCGAAGGTCATCAATTTAAATTCAGTAGTGAACTTTTGTAAAAAGGACTTGCCTTTTTTGGCATACTCCTGTATAAATTCATCGGTTTTCTGCTGGGCGAAAGGGGAGGAAAACACGCGCTCCGCAATGGCAAGAAAAATGGCCTCTTTATTACTGAAATGGTTGTATAGAGCGCTCTCTCTTATACCCACTTTTGCCGCTATTTTACGAACAGATGTTCCTTTATACCCCTGTTCAGCGAACAGCTCCATCGCAGCGACTTCAATAAGTTTTTTGGTCTCTCCACCTTTATGAAACTCCCTCGTATCCGACATTTCAGACTCCATATTAACAGATGTTCATTTGTATCTAATCATATATGAACAAGTGTTAATTTGTACTTAATGAGTGGTGAACAGATGTTCATATTATTTGTACAGTATATTAACAGTTGTTCATAATCTTTTAACTGGAGATGCTCTCGGGTTTTTGTGCTATTTTCTGAATAGTGGACTGGGCAATATATTTTTATATTAATCGTGTATGCCCATGCGGTACAGAATAGTTGGCGGTATTTTGGGCTGACGGATTATGAAGTTACAATAATGCTATTTTGAAGATGTGGGATGCGGTACGCTGCCCAGATAAAAAGGTGTGCAGCCGCTGACGGTTTTGACGGAAGAATCAAGTGTTCCCGTGACGGTATTGAGTGTCTTATCAACAGCGCCGCCGGCGATGGGAACGTAACTGATGATATCACCGGTCGCCGATGTCAGTTTATAAACTGCACCCGTCAGCCAGCTGGCGGCATCGGTGACGTTTGAAGCGAGAGAAACGACGGCGCCTCCGACGACTTTGACGCCGGAGGCAGCTACATTGACTTCAGGCCTGGTCAGGGGCCCCTTGACCTGCTGCATGAAGTAAGGGCAGCCTACGGGATCGATCAGAGCGAAATAAAAGTGACTGAATCGCCGTGAACTCACATTGATATCACCGGCAAACGCCAGGCGATGGGTGTCGGTGGCAAGTGCGCAGTCATCGCAAGTGGCTATACCGTTCTTGAGAGCGATAGCGGCTCTCGCATTCGGTATATGGGTCTGAATCTTTTTGGTGTTAACGATATTGGACGGGATGTTTTTGACAGAACGGATAATGGGAAGGTCCCCGACAGAACCCTGGAAGAGCGAAAGATCCTGCGTATTGCGCAGGGTTTCGAGGTAACTGTCGAATTCGATGCCCTCGAGCAGTACATTGCGCGCCGAAATATCGATACCGCCCTCAAGGTCGGAAAGGTTTTGTTCGAGCAGGGCGGAGGTATTGAGAAGGATACGTGCATCGAGCCTTCCTTTTTCGAGTGGCACGGCCGGTGCGAAGAAGGAGGCTGCGGTAGCGAGATTGACATTGTCCGCCTTGGTGTAGAAGAGGGCTTCGTTGATTTCCGCAACCAGTGTCCCGCCAAACGATTCTGTCTTCAGATAACCGTTTATGGCTGGATAATGTATTGAGACATCGCCCGTTAAATGGGCTTTTGAGATGTTGGTATCAGAATTGAGCGGCGTTAGGTGAAGATCGATATCGCTTTTAAGGGCATTATGGGAGGGATTGAATGCCAAATGGTTCAGGTAGAGGCGATTGCCCCCGGCATGCACTCCCAGTTCACTATTTTTGAGCATGCTGCTGTTTGTGTCGAAAGTACCGTTGAAGTCCAGGGCGGTGTTTCCGAGGTATCGGTCCGTTTCAACGAGTGCTTTCAATACGACATGCGATCGATTGAGGTCATAGTTCGCATTCAGCGGGTAAATAGTGAAATAGGGCGTCGAGATACGGCTCCTGAGCACCAGGTCTCCTTTGGTGTGCGAAGCATTGAGATCCAGGGTGACGGGCAGCGGCGTAGTGGCATTGGCCTCCAAAATGGCATGTACAGAAGAAGCAAGCCCGATGGGATTGCTTCTTAGCGTGATGTCCTGTCGTGCCGGCGTGAGGGAAACTTTGCCTTTGAAACGAAGCCGGTCACCGATGATGTTTGATGGAAGACGCAGAGCGGAGTTAGCCGTGTCATCGAACTGCAGAATATAATCTGCACCGAAACGCCGCGCAAAGAGGTCGAGGTCCAGCGCGCTGAGCTCCAGGCGTTCGTAAGGTGTCGAGACAGTTACTTTTCCCATGAAGCGGCTGCTGCAGCGTGCAACATTGACGACCGTGTCGAATGCAAAGGGGCGCAGCGTCGCATTGAGCTCTTCAAGCGGGACTACGCTGTCCGAGTGCAGATTGAGCGTCAGGACATCCGGCGAGAGTGTGCCGTCGAGCGAGAGATTGCCTTTTAGCATCCGTGGGTGCCCGATGGCCGAGAGTACAGGCTGCAGCGCAAGCCCTTGACCTTTAAGTGTACCGCTCTTGCCGTCGACGTTCAGAGTGTATGTACCTAAATGTTTCGTGTGCAGCGAAGCGCTCAGCTGTTTTCCGCTGCGCGAAACCGTGGCGTTGCCATCGGCACGCAGCGAGGCGTTCGCTTCTTTGAAAAACCGATTCAGGCCGCCGATGGAGTAGGTGAGGCTGCCGTGCATATCCCTGCCGTATTCGAACAGGGGTACCTGCACGCTGCTGTAGGCTGTTTCGAGCTGCAAATCGGTAATGCGGGAACGGTTGAAGTCTGCCAATGCGGAGAGTTTCATCGTATTTGCCCGGTAAAAGGGCAGTGTGAACTCGGTGGCATTGCCTTCTATGGCAGCCGTAAGTCGTTTAGGGTCCAAATCGGCCTGAATATGCAGCTGTTCGAAGAATTGCGACATCAGATTCAGTCGGGAATGGTAGTTCCGGTCATTTCCGGTTGTCACAGACAGTTTTCCCTGCAAGGGTGCCGATAGATTAAGATCGTCGGCGATAGCAGTAGAGGGCATCAGATTTTCGGTAGCCAGGTGTGCTTCTATGGCAGGCTGTTTTTTGTGCATGTCGACGCGTATGGAGAGATTCAGGTCCGCCGTGGCGAGCGGCTCGACGTTGCCGATCTCGAGCAGGGAGGCAAGGGGGATATTATTTGATATTACAGCCAGTTTATCCTGTGTATATGTCACATTGATTGGTACACCGAGTTTTTCGCTGCTGGTCGTTACAGACACTGATGCCGGTCGATAGTCAATATGCCCAAATAGCATATTTGCTCCCGAAAGATTCAGAGGCTCAGACGAGAGTGTCGAGAATCGGTAATCCGATGCAAAGTGCTGCTGATCAAAACTGAAATTCAGATTTGAGAACGCGCTTCTATATGTTTCCGTCTCAATGACCGCATTGGCGGAAACATCATTCTGTTTCAGTGTCCCAAGTGCCAGAACGTTGACGCGCCTGACCGGGATATCTATAATGCTATTATTTGATATGAACGTATTGAGCGTCCAGGCACCGGTGCGGATGTCATAGGTTGCATCATTCACCGAGACCGAAGCAGGGTCTGCCGTCATTTTTGATGATATTTTTAGCAGTGAACCATTTTTAAACTGAAAATTTATAGTAGCATCGGAAGCAACCGGCGCCTGAAGCGAAGGGAGTTCTGCCAGTGAAAGCAGGGGGGCTTTCAAATTAATATTATTTGATGTAATGTTTGCTTCCTGATAGTATCCATCTGCCGCAAAGCCTACTCCACGGGTATTTATAGTACCTAAGGCATATGCCGGAAGTTTGTTGAGCTCCAAGAAGGTTCCAATATCGAGGTCCGATAATGTATAGGTATAGAAACGCGACGCGACGTCCATATCCGCGTTCAGTGTGCCATCGAGCAGAGTCGCAAACAGTTCCGCCTTGCCGTTGCGGTAGTCTGCGTTCGCATTGAATGGGATGTTGGGCAGATCTGTTTCTGCCAGTTTGGAGAAAAGCCTGGCATTGGCCGTAAGCCGTACAGATGCATGGCGGGTGTCAAGCAGAAGGTCCGCGGCGTCGATGTCAATTGTGCTGTTGTCATCGAAGCGTCCCGACAGCCGTAGCCGTGTCGGATTGAAAAAATAGCTGTCGATAACCAGACGATGGCCCAGCACCGTCTCGACGGCATAACGCACGAGTGGTTTGGAGATGGGCGGGACAAAGAGAATGAGCAATATGAAAAGTATGGGCAGTAAAATGAGTGCCGACATTATCAGCTTTCCGTACCGTTTCAAACCTTTCCGCCTTTTGCTATACAGTATGACGTATTTTACACTACATCTTGATATTTCACATTATTTCGTATTTACCAGGTTTAATGCAAGGGCTATACCGTGCTGAAAGAGCAGGTTACATTGTTAAAAATATATTCAAGAGAATATACATTATGTTAATCAATATAAAAATAACCTCAGTCTTTCATTGCACTTTTTCAAGGTTTCATTAAAAGAATTTCATCTTTATTTCATAAACACATCATCTTTATAGTCTAAGATAGTCATTGTCTGTTTATACAACTCACATTAAAGGAATTATGATGAAAGCAAAAGCAGTTCTCATACCGCTGGCCATCGGTGCATTCACAGTGTCTGTAATGGCCGACGATATCAAAAGTTCAATCGAAGTCGGCATGTTCGAATCGACACACAAAGCAATGAAAGAGGCGAAGATCACGATGGTGAAGGCCATTGAGGTCGCAAAAACGAAAGCGGCAGGCCGCGTGGTGAAAGCGAAACTAGATGAAGATGACGGCTACCTTATTTATGAAATCAAATTGATCGATCCGAGCGGAAACGAGACTGAGGTCAAAATAGATCCGGTCACCGCGAACATACTGGATGTCGATCAAGACGACTGATTACGGGAAAATGTACTTATCGCTGTATTGCCTCGAATCAGATTAAACAAGGAGCATTTATGGATGCGATCACGATTGACGCTCTTCAAAAATCCTACGGAAACCAGCCGCTGTTCGATGCGCTCGACATGCGTATTGAAGCAGGAGAGATTTACGGTCTGCTAGGTCCCAACGGCGCCGGTAAAAGCACGCTGATGGGTATCATTCTCGGTCTAAATTCATTTCAAGGCGGCAGTGTCAGGCTTTTTGGCCTTGAGGTGGGAGAAGCCAAAAAGACGCTAAGCCAAAAGATCAATGCACTTCCCGAATTTTTCAGTCTTTACGGGTGGATGAACGCCCTGGAATATCTGCGCTTTTTCGCTGAACTCTATGCGCGTAATCCGGAGCATTCGGCTTTGGAAAAACTGCTCGACGACGTGGGCCTTGACCGCCGGGACCGTCGACCGGTCGGGACGTACTCGCAGGGGATGCAAAAGCGCCTCGGTCTGGCAAGAGCGCTCATAAACGACCCCGAACTGCTGATTCTCGATGAGCCGACCAACGGCCTTGACCCCAAAGGCCGCAGGGAGATACATGACCTTCTGATCGAGCTGAACCGTCGCAGGCATACGACCATTCTGCTTTCGACGCATATTCTCGACGACGTACAGCGGCTCTGCAGCCGTGTCGGAATATTGCATCAGGGGCGCTTGCGCTATGAAGATGACCTGAATCGAACCGTACCGTTTTCACGCTACCGTTTTGAGTTGGCCGATCCTACAATTGATCCGCTGAAGTGCAACAGTGCGCACCTTCGGTTCGTCCGCAAGACGGGTCGCTGGATTGAGTGCGATATCGAGAACGCTGCCCCGTACAAAGCGATTGAGGAGATGCACTCAAACGGCATTCGTTTCAACCAGGCGGTGGCGCTGTCGGGTTCGCTGGAGCACCTTTACTTTACATACACCAAGGAGGCGGCATCATGAGTCCGCTGCTTCGAACACTGATGAAAAAGGAGATGATGGAGCTTTTCTACTCCACCAGAGGGCTGCTTTTTTTTCTGCTGATAAGCGTCGTCCTGTCGGCATTCTCGCTGATGCTCGTGACCAATACCGAACTGAGCCTGCTGGACAACGCGCAGGCGCTTTATATGATGAGCGGTATCGTGCTTGTGCTGACGATGCTGATTGCCGCCGTTTACGGCAGCGATGCCATTGCCGGCGAACGTGAGCGCCGTACCCTGAGCGTGCTGCTCGTGACGCCGCTTGATCTTCAGAGTATTGTGCGGGCGAAACTCTGCTTTGTCCTGTTGCTCTATGTAGCGATCTATCTGGTGGGCCTGCCCTACTTCATTGCCGTCGGCAGCAGCGGCCAGAATCTGTTTGAAGGCTTGATATATCTTTTTTTTCTGGGAGTGATGCTGAGCCTGATCTTTTCCGCCGTAGGCATCTACGTGTCGCTAAGCGCGACAAGCTACAAAGCGGCACAGACGATCATGCTGGTCGTCGTGCTTTTTTCCGCTTCACCTCTGCTGCTGTCGGCATCGCTTCGGCAAAGCACTCTGGGCAGAGTCGCCGATTACATCAACCCTTTCGCCGATGCCGTCAATACGCTTGATGCCGTCATCATCGACAGTGAACCGTTCTCTCAGCAGCTGGTGCGTCTTGGCATACTCGCGGCCATCACCCTGCTGGCGGTGATACTGCCGCTTTACCGGGCAAAAAAGGAGCTGTCGTGAAACACCTGATTTTTCTTTTGCTGCTGGTGCCGTTTGCCGGAGCCGCGTCGCTTCAGCTTTCGGTTTCAAAACCTGATCGTACCCTGACCATGGGAGATAAGCCTGTCTTTGAATCCGTGCTGACCAATACCGGTGCACGGCCCGTCGGAAGCGTTGTGCTGTACATCTCGCTTGTCAATCTGGACAAAGGCAGCGAACACCCTGTCGATCTGGAAGACTGGTCAGCGCAAAAAGCCGTGCACCTCGATCGCCTCAAAGGCGGAGCGGTCAGCAAGGAGCAGTGGCCCATGCGCCTCATTCAGTCCGGACATTACGGGCTGTTTGTGACTGCGGTAACCGGTACGGATGCCAGACCGGTGACGAGTGAGATCGTTTTATTCGATATTCAGCCGAAAAAAACGGTGATCCCCTCGAGAATATGGCCGGTGGCGGGAGGAGTTCCCCTGCTGCTGCTGTTCCTGATGGCACTGCTGCGCTTCAAACGGCTTCGGGCGACCGGAAGATGAAATTTTTTTCATTTTCATTTCATTTTTGGCTCATATGAAACCGTTAAACTAGTAAGAAGTAGTGTCATAGGAGATTTTATGCTCAAATTTTTTTCACTTTTCGTTGCCATACTGTTGGGGATTTCCGGCTGCGGTCGTATCAAAACGGTACATGACGGTGCAACGACAACCCCGCCGAGCGTGCCGGCGGCCAACTGTGTCGGTCTAAGCCAAAACGCATATGGCTGCTACGGTTCCGGAACTGTTTTTAACGGGAAAAAGATCGTTAACGGTTATTGGAGCGTTTACACCCAGAGCAATGTCAAGAATATCGGCAATAGTGTGTTTTATGATCGCTATGAGCGGGGGTATTCGTTCCGTAACGACGGCAGCGCCTTTGTGCGAAATCAGACAAGAGGATATAATTATTACCTTGAATGGGGTGCGGATAATGCCGGAACGAAACTGACCTTAAGCGACGGCAGAACCTACACCTACAAAGGTGTCTTTCTCAGCGACAGCAACTGTTTTGAGGTGACGCGCGAAGACAGCAGTACTGCCAAGCTCTGTAATGAGTCTCCGATTAGTTACGACGGAAACAACAGTGCCGGACTGTATGGAGCTCAGGCGACCTTTGGTAATTTGACCGGCTATTATCTTCTGGTTCCCGGCGTCTGGAAGATTTCGCCTTACGATTCGGGCAGCGGCGCAACGACGGTGACGCTCGATGCAAACGGTACGACCTCGACAGGCGGCGAATGGGGGTTGAGCAGCGACGGCAAGGTGATCAGCATTGACAATACGCGTTACCTGGTCAATCAGTATTTAAGCCCATCTTCGGATAAATGCATCGCTGCTTTTGTTCTCGCTTCCGATGTTATAACATCGACCAGGCGGAAGCTTTGCAAACAGTAGCGGATCTGAACAACAAATCGATGATGATACACAGGAGCACTTAAATGTTTAAAATCTTTGGTTGGCTGCTTATCTCGGCGCTTGCGCTCAATGCTGACGATATGCTGACGTTTTACCAGACTGCGCTGCGAACCCTGCAGATCGACCGGCAGTATCAGCTGGAACTGACACGAGGCAAGCAGCAGGTTTCGGGAGCCGATACCGACCGCTTTTCGTCGCTTTCATTCGATCTGCGCTATACCCGCACCAAGGCCGACACCCTCAAAGACGGATTCAATGTTACGGATCTCTCCGTCGACGACACGCTCGATCTTTTTGGCAAACAGCGCGACGCGGTCACGGCGCTGAAACTGCAAAGCGAAGGCAGCCTCGAACAGATCCAGATACAGAAGCGAACCCTGTACGGCGCATTGACGGACATGATCACGCTTTATCGCAAGAACGAGATGCTGCTGGAGCTGCATACGCATTTTTTCGATGCGCAATCCAAAGTATATGCTTCGTTGCAAAAGGGGGTAACGCTGGGCAGTTTCGCACGCATGGACGCCCAGCGGTTTTCCAATGCGCTCGCACTGCTGCAAAACCAGATCATGAAAGAGCGTCAGACCCTGCAGACGATGCAGACACAACTCGCGCTCTACGCACCCGGTTCGAATATCCCCGATCCCGACAGCAACGCCACCGACTTCAACAAAACGGCATTTATGACGTTTGACCCCGCTTTGCGCTATGCCCGGACGTATGCGAATATCTCCCATGTCCAGGCGGACGGTGTCGCCAAACAGTGGCGGCCGGATGCCGTTGCCGGCGCCGCGTATCAGTTCAACAGCGATCCGACGGCTTACGGTGACAACTACAGTGTCTACGGCGCACTGCGTCTAACGTTCGGCGGGGGCATCGGCAAACGCAGCGAGGCGGCCAGGGCGGCGGCGCTCAAGGCCGACAGCGCCATCGCCGGTGCGCGCATCGCCGCCGAACGGGAGTTTCAGACCTTGCGGATCGCCTTCGATAACGCACGCGATCGCTTTAAACAACTCACACCGGCTGTGCGCAGCGCACAACAGAATGCCGAGACGATCAAGGAGGCCTATTTCAGGCACTATGTCGATTTCAATACTTACCTCCAAACCATGCAGCAGCTGCTGACGCTGCAAGAGCAGCGTATCGCTGCGCGCTTTGAACAGCGCACCGCGAGCGTGAAACTCAATGCTTACTGTCAAGGGAAAATTTATGAATAAACTCGTTTTGCTACTGGCCCTTTCATTGCCGCTGCTGGCTTTTTTCGAAGAAGATGAGGCGCAAAGCGTACTGCAGGTACCCCAAAAAGTCCGACCGGTCACCGTTACCACCGTTGCCCCGGAAAAAAGCAGCGCCCTTGTCACACTCAAGGTCCACGCACAGGTCGAAGGCGGCGTGGCGCTCAGCATCGCCGTTCGCTCCGAAGGGGAATTCGTCCCGGCCGTCTCCCTGAACCGGTTTGTTCAAAGCGGCGCGGTGATCGGGCACGTCAGCGACCCTATGCGAACCCTGAAAATCCAGGGGCTGCAAACACAGCTCAATCTGCTCGATGAGCAGACCCAGCTGGCCAAGGCGCAGCGAAAACGCACCGAAGAGATGCTTCGCATGGGTATTGTGAGCGAAGATGCCCTTATAGCGGCGTCAACGGCGCTGCGGCAAAAAGAGCTCGAACGTACCCGGCTGCACAATGCGCTGTCGCAGCAGCAGCTGCTGCGCAAAGGCGAAACCGTCCGCAGCCCCGAAGCGGGCTATATCACCGCGCTGGCACCGTCGGGAAGCTACCTGGCCTACGGCGCGCAGGCGGCGACGCTGAACCCGGCGCATACGATGGTGCGGATGTATGTCCCTCCACTGTACGCTGCGCACCTGAAGCTCGGACAGAAGGTCAAACTCAAAAGCGGCTTCGGCGAGACGAACGCCACGGTTACCGCCGTGCTGCCGCAAAGCAGCGCCGACCTGATCGACGTCATCGCACAACCCAAAAGCGCCCTGCCCGTTGGCACGCTGCTCGAAGCGCGGATCGCGATGAAAAACATAGAAGGGTGGATCCTTCCCAAATCGGCGATCGTACTGGAGCAGAACCGTCCGGCGCTCTTTGTGATTGAAAACGGGGTTGCCAGACTGCACTTTGTAACGGTGCAAAAAGATATGCTCGATCGTGTCCTGGTCAGCGATCATCTGAATCCGGACGACGCCGTGGCCTCTCAAAACGCCTATATGCTCCATGATGGCGTGCATGTCGAGGTGGCTCCATGAACCGTTCGCACGGCTTTTTTCTTTACATTCTCAAAAACAAGCTGGCCGTCATTCTCATCATTTTGCTGCTGGCAGCAAGCGGCTACAAGCTCTCCTCGAGCATTCCGCAGGGCGTCTTCCCCAATGTCTTCTTTCCGCGCATCGAGGTGACCGTCGAAAATGGTTACGCGCCCATTGCCCAGATGCTCTTTTCGGTCACGAAACCCAGCGAGGAGGCGCTGAAAACTGTTCAGGATGTAGAGAAGATCGTCTCGACCACCTCCATCGGCTCGACCGATATCAGCCTCTACTTCAACTGGAGTATCGACCCCTACCTGGCCTATCAGCTGGTGCAGGCGAGGGTCGCCGACATCAAGAACCGCATCCCGCCCGGAGCGACCATCACCATCCGGCAGGCAACACCGAGCATCTACCCGGTCGCCATCTATGCCATCGGTTCTAACACGCTTTCGCGCGCCGGGCTCAGCGAAAAGCTTTATTACGAACTCAAGCCCGTGCTGCTCTCCATCCCCGGCGTGTTCGATATACAAATGAAAGCACCCGAGTGGAGCGAATACAAACTGCTGCTCGACACCGAAAAACTGAGAAATTACGGTCTGAACGTCCAAAACGTCATCGCGCAGATCCGAGCGCAGGACCAGATCGAATTCATGGGACTCATCGAGGATTACCATCGCCAGTACGTGCTGTCGCTTTATCAAAAAAGCCAGGACGCCTCCAGGCTGCTGTCGCTCGAGATCCCCCTCGATGCCAACCGCAGCGTCAGGCTCGATGATCTAGCATTGATGATCAAGCGCAGCAATCCCGTCAAGATGACCAGTGCCGCCACCGGCTTTAAAAACAGCGTCGTCTTCAACCTGCTGCGTCAGCCCAACGCCAACGCCGTCGACGTCGCGGACGCTTTCAACGCCAAGCTGGCCGAACTCGCTCCAAAGCTGGCAAAAGAGGGCATCGAAATCCGCAGCTACTACGACGGGACCGACTTTATCAAATCCGCCGTCGGCAGTGTGCGCGATGCGATCATTCTGGGCGGCATCATCGCCGTGCTCGTCGTCTTTTTCTTTTTGCGAAAAGTGCGCCTCTCGCTGGTGTCGTTGATGATCATCCCGATCACCTTTTTGATCACGATGATCGGGATGAAGCTGGCCGGCATCGATCTCAATATCTTCTCACTGGGCGGTATGGCGGCCGCGCTGGGGGGACTGATCGACCAGATGATCATCGTCATCGAGAACATCGAGCGCCATTTCAGGCGCGGCAAGAGCAAAAAAGAGGCGGTCATCGAGGGCGCGCGCGAGATCCTGCCGATCATGTCCGTCGCGACGGCGCTGGCTGTCCTGATCTTCGTACCGCTGCTGCTGGTCAGCGGTATCGTGGGGCTCTTTTTCAAACAGCTCGCCTTCGTGCTCGTGGTCACCTACGCCATCTCGCAGGTCATCGCAGTTTTTCTCACCCCGATCATCGCCTACATCGCCCTGCCCAACCGCCCGCACAGCGGCACAGATTTTATGACGCCGCTGGTGGATCGCTACCGCGGTTTTCTGCTGCGCGCCATGCGTCATGCGTGGATCGCGCTGCCGATGATTCTAAGCGGGTTTGCCGCCAGCGTGTGGCTCTATCTTCATACCCCCTCCACCTTCCTGCCCAAATGGGACGAAGGCAATATTGTCGTTGACATCGTCCTGCCGCCGGGCACCTCATTGCCGCAGAGCCGTTCGGAGTTTTTGACCATCGGCCGCATCCTTGACAACACCGAAGAGGTCAAAGGATGGACCATGCGCATCGGCACCTCTTTGGGACATATCGCCACCCAGACCAACCAGGGCGATTTTCTGGTGACGTTGAAACCGGGGCATTCGCGCAGTACCTTCGCCATCATCGAATCCCTGCGAAAGCAGATAGAGAGCGCCGTGCCCAACCTCGAAGAGCTGGGACTCTCGCAGGTGCTCGAAGACCGTCTGGGCGATATTATGGGTGCCGACGCGCCCATTGCCGTACACCTGTTCGGACCCAATCCGGACGAGTTGATTGCCCAGGGGTACCGGCTTAAAAAACTGCTGCGCCCCCTCAAGGATGTCGAGGAGGTGAATGTCCTCACCTCCTACGCCTCCCCGGCCATCAACGTCCGGCTCAAACCCGACGCCCTCGCCCGCTACGGAGTAGACGAGCAGACCCTGCTGTCGCAGATACGCACCCTCTATTACGGCAGCGTAGTCGCCTCGGTGGCGCAGGGCGAAAAGCTGATCAACATCCGGGTGTTGATGCAGCGGCCGCAGACCGACCCTATCGCTTTTTTGCAACAGCAGATGCTGGTCTATTCGCCGCAATTGAAACGCAATGTGCCGCTTGATTATGTCGCGAACATCGGCTATAACCGTAAAGTCGCCGAAATCACCCACTACAACCTCTCACCCGTCTGTGCACTGGGCGTGCGCTTTTCGGGCAACAACATGTCCGAGGTCGTTGCCCAGATCAGGCAGACCCTGAAAAACGCGGCACTGCCCGCCGACATCACGACTGATATCAGCGGATTTTACAAAGAGCAGCAGCGCTCGTTCAGGGAGATGGGCTATGTCATCGTGTTTGCCATTTTGATCATCTTTACCGGACTGCTGCTCAACTTCAGTTCGCTGCGCATCGCCACTACGATCCTCGTCGCCCTGCTGCTGACGCTGACCGGGGTCTTCGTCGCACTCTTCGTGACACACAAGCCGCTCGATATCACCGCCTTTATGGGGATGCTGATCGTGCTCAGTATCGTCATCAACAACAACGTGCTCATTTACGACTTTTACCAGATGAACATCGCACATGACGGTGAAGAGCACACCCGCATCGTCGATGCCATCGCCGTACGGATCCGCCCGGTACTGATGACGATGTTCTCCAACGCCTTCGCGCTGCTGCCGGTTGCGCTCGCCATCGGCAGCGGGACGCAGATCATCCAGAATCTCGCCATCGCCATCATGGGGGGCCTCTTCTTCGCCATCGTTGTGAACCTGTTCATCATACCGCTCTTTTTTTACTGGCTTCACAGTTTGTCTCGCTACAATAATTTAAAGAAGGGAAATGCAAGAGCATGAGCGACGTCGTCATCCGCACCAAAGACCTCACCAAAAGCTACGGTACGGGCGATGCCCGCGTCATGGCGCTGCGGAGTGTCACTCTCGATGTGCTCCACTGTGAGCTCATGATGATCGTCGGGCCCTCGGGCTGCGGCAAGACGACCTTCGTCTCCATCCTCGGCGCGCTGCTTGCGCCTGATGGCGGCACCTGCGAACTCTTCGGGCTCGATGTTCCGCATCTCGGGCATAAAGCGAAGATCCTTTTTCGGCGTAAACGTATCGGGTTCGTCTTTCAGGCGTTCAACCTGCTGCCGGCGCTCACCCTGCAGGAGAACGTCGCCGTACCGCTGCTGGTGCAGGGGATGGCGAGAACGGAGGCCATGAAACGGGCTGCGGAAACACTGGGGCAAGTCGGCATGGAAGCACGCCTGGACGCCCTCCCCTCGCAGATCAGCGGCGGACAAAAACAGCGTGTGGCCATCGCCCGCGCGCTGGTGCACCGGCCGCAGCTGATCATCTGCGACGAACCCACCAGCAACCTCGACCATGAGTCGGGTCATAGTGTCATGAAACTGCTGCGCCGCCTGATGCGAACGGAACAGACCACCGTGCTCGTCGTCACGCACGACAACAGGATCTTCGGTTTTGCCGACCGTATTGCCCATATGGACGACGGGAAAATCCTGAACATCGAAACCGTCACAAAGGAGCGTTCGGCATGATACAGCTCAGACACCTTCTTCCAATCGTGCTTTTCGCAGCGTTTGCACTCGCGCAGCTGCAGGCAGCAGTCGCCACGCAACCCGTTCCCAAATGGAAAGCGCCTTTCAAGTCGTTCGTCGCCGGGACGGGCATCGTCGAGTCCGAAACGACCGACATCCCCGTCGGCACCCCGGTCTCCGGCACGGTAAAGGCGCTCTATGTCCATGTCGGCCAGCACGTCAAACGCGGCGACCCGCTCTTTTCCATCGACGACAGTGACGTCAAACTGAAATTTCCCGAAGCCGAAGCGGCGGTCGAGAGTGCCCGTGCCGTGCTGAAAAAACAGCGTGATATCTATAAGATCAATGATGAACTGCACAAAAACGCTCCGAGTGCCATCAGCAAAAAAGCGTACCAGGTCTCTGTCGACGACTACCATGTTGCGCAAAGACGCCTCGAGCAGGCCGAAGCAGCCTTGAAGACGCTTAGAGACGAGATTGCACGCCGCACCGTCCGTGCACCGATCAACGGCGTCATCCTGCAGTGCCGGATGCGTCCGGGCTCCTACATGCAAGCGGGTACGGCGCTTCCGCCGCAGCTGGTCATGGGCAGCGACACGCTGCAGCTGCGCGTCGATGTGGACGAATACGACGCCTGGCGCGTCAAAGCGGGCGCACGCGCGGTCGCGTTCGTACGGGGGCATCCCACTATGCAGATCACGCTGCACTACCGTTACACCGAACCGCTGATCGTGCCCAAGCGCACCCTGAACGGCCGTACGACGGAACGCACCGACACCCGGGTACTGCAGGTCGTCTACGGCTTCGAGCGCCCCGGCTTTGCGCTGTATGCCGGGCAGACGATGGATGTCTTTATTGAAGACAGCGGCATACGGGGAGAGTGAATGTACCGCATCGCACTGAAAATGCTCAGAGGCGACCGTGCCAAATTTCTCGGCCTGCTTTTCGGCATCGCCTTTACCGCCTTTTTGGTGACCTTCGCGCTCTCCTATTTCGCGGGCTTCATGACGCGGGGGTTCGCCCTCGTCTCCGAAAACCTTTCCGCGGATGTTTGGGTCATGGACCCGGCTGTACACTCGACCGAGATGACGATAGATATGAGCGAAACGGTACTGCAGCAGGTGCGCAGCGTCAAGGGGGTTGCCTACGCCGTGCCGCTCTCACTGCACGATATCGACGCCCGTTTCGCCGACGGCCACTTTCAGCGCGTCCAGCTCATCGGCATCGATGACGCGACGCTGGCCGGGACGCCGCTGCCGCCGGATGGCAGCTCCGTTTCACTGCTGCGTGTCCCCGACGCCGTCTTTGCCGATGCCGGCGGGACCAAGGGCAAACTCCGCTCGCCGCGTTACGAGAAAGATCACTGGCCGCACGACGGGGCGCATCTGGATGCCCCGCTGCGCGACCTAAGCGCGGGGGACGAACTGCAGCTCAATGACCGCCGCGCACTTGTGACGGCCGTGACGCACACCCTGCCGCGCTTTCCGCCGCGCCCGCTGCTGTACACGACGCTCTCGAACGTCAAGCGGATACTCCCCTCCGAGAGCCGCTACATCACCTTTGTCATGGTCGCCGCGCAACCGGGCGTGGCTCCGCAGACACTGGCGAAGCGCATTGCCGAGACCACCGGCTTTCGCGCCCGCACGGCGGAGCAGTTCAAGGCCGATACCGTGCGGTGGTACCTTGTAAATTCCGAAGATGTCGGAGATATGACGGCGATGCTGATTCTCGCCATGACGGTCGGCTTCGGGGTGACGGGCATCATGCTCTATATGTTCACCTATGAGAACCTCAAACAGTACGCCGTCCTCAAGGCCATCGGCGCATCGGACCGTATGCTGCTCGCTATGATCTTCGTGCAGGCCTCCGTCAGCGCACTGCTGGGCGCGTTTGTCGGCATCGCCGCATGCGCCTTCACCGGATGGGGCATCGAGGTCTCGGGACTCGATTATCCGTTCCGCTTCATGTGGTTCGGCCCGCTGACAGGCATTCTCGGCGTGCTCGTCGTCAGCCTGACGGCCGCGGCCGTCAGCGTAAGGCCCGTGCTCAAACTGGAGCCGGGGATCGTCTTTTCGGAGCACTGAATGGAGAGTATGAACACGCTGCTTTCAACCGTAACCGCCTATGCGCATTACGCCTGGGCCATTGCGTTCTTCGCCGCGTTTTTTGAAACGCTGCTCGGTGTCGGGCTTCTGTTTCCCGGTTCCACCCTGCTGCTTTTTATGGGGGTCCTGGCGGGGCGCGGTCTGTTTGACGTTGTGCCGCTGTTCGGCTTCGCTTTTCTGGGTGCGTACCTCGGCGACAACGTCAACTATTGGCTAGGACGCCGTATCGGGATGAAACTGCTGCGCCATCCCTGGCTGCACCTCTCTGACTCCCTGATTGATAAAACAGAGCGTTTTCTCGATCGACGGGGAGCGATTTCGGTCTTTATCGCCCGGTTTGTTCCCGGTATGAAAGAGAGCATCTCTTTCGTCGCCGGAAGCGTCTCGATGCGATACAGGACATTTCTGTTCTGGGATACCCTTGGCGCCATGGGCTGGAGTGCCGAGTTTATCGGAATCGGCTATCTGTTTTCGGCATCGCTCAAGCTGGCCGAACTCTGGCTCTCGCGCACAGCTGTTCTTCTGCTTCTCCTCTTGTTTCTGGGGACGGTTTTTTATTTTGTAGTGCGCTATTTCTATGTCAATCGTAAAAGTATCGCGCTTTTGCTGCGTTCACTGGCCCGTTCGCTGGCGCGAAATCCCCTGATCAGGCAGTGGACACAGAGCCATCCCAAAAGCGTCGCTTTTATCAAACACCGCTTTGTCAGGCAGGAGTTTACCGGGCTGCCGCTGACCGTGCTGTGTCTTATTTTTGTTTATGTCGCGGCCCTTTTTTCAGGGGTAGTGGAAGATCTGATCACACGAGATCCGATTATCGCCGTCGACCAGATCATTGCGACGGGCATGCCCCGTTTTCGTACACCGGAACTGACGGAATGGTTTACGGTGATTACATTGCTGGGCCGCAAAGAGATAGTGATGCTCGCTGCACTCCTTGTCACCGTCGTGCTGTGGTTTTACCGCAAACGGCTCTCTATCGTCTCGTTCTGGTTTACCCTGGCGGGCAGTATCGTCACCGTCTTGCTGACGAAACTGGCGTTTCACCGGCCCCGCCCCGCGACAGCGCTTTATGTCGAACACACCTACGCTTTTCCCAGCGGACATGCTGTTGTCGCGGTCACCCTGTATGGTTTTGCCGCGTTTTTGCTGATCCGGTTCAGCGACAATCCCCGCACGAAGCGCAGCGTGTTTACCGGTGCGTTTTTGCTTGCCGGGTTGATTGGGCTAAGCCGGATCTACCTGGGGGAACACTATTTAAGCGATGTCTACGGCGGCTACCTGCTCGGACTGCTCTGGCTTATAGCGGGCATCGCACTGACCCGCTGGCTGGAGCAGCGCAGCGATGTTGCGGAGCAGACGGCAGCCGGGAGCGGTTCGCTCCTGCTGACCGCGACCGCTCTCTTCGCAGTACTCTTCTTTCTTTTTGCCCAGCGGTTTCACTACCAGCCGGTTGCGGTTTCGCGCCATGCTCCGGTCATCATAGAGCGTGTCCAAACGCTGTTTTCATCGCCGCACCGTCGCTATGTCCAAAGCCCCCTTGGTTTCGACGCATGGCCGATCAATATCGTTATCGCAGCCGATAGCGAGGCGAGCGTTGTTTCCGCTTTCACACAGGCACATTGGCATCCGGCTTCATCGACCACCGTCAAGATGCTGCCGCTGTTCTGGGCGGGAAGAAGCGCCGATCTCGCATTCGAGTCCGAAGAGAAAGGGCATCGCTATTTCGTTAAAATATTCCGAACAGATACTGTGCTGAAAAGGGGCAAGATGCTGTTTGTCGCCTTCTCTGGTATGATTGAAAGTATGAGGTGTAGTATTGTTCCCCGATTTTCACCCAATATTGATTCAGCAAGAACGGTTGTGCGTGATTCCCTTGTTCGTAGCGGAATTGTAGGGCAAACGGTCTGTCTTGGCATGGGAAAACCAGGCATAGGAAACGACATCATGGATGAAGAATATTTCACAGACGGCAAGATAGCGTCAATCATCATTGAAAAGGATCAGGCGCATGCGCATTCTGCTGATTGAAGACGACCGGAAAATATCGGATTTTATCGTGCGCGGTCTGCGTGAAGAGCAGATGGTCGTCGATGCAGCCTATGATGCCGACGAAGGAGTCTATATGGCCGGGCTGCATCCTTACGACCTGTTCATCGTCGACTGGATGCTGCCGGGGAAAAGCGGACCGGAACTGATCCGCTCTCTTCGTGCACAGGGGACCGTCACACCGATGCTGATGCTCACCGCACGCGACAGCATCGATGACCGCGTCACCGGGCTCGAGAGCGGTGCGGACGATTACCTGGGCAAGCCGTTTGCCTTCGTGGAGCTCGTCGCACGCGTACGGGCGCTTCACCGGCGCAATGCCTATGAGCAAAAGAACCTGCTGCACGCGGCGGACCTGACGCTTGACCCGCTCAGGCGCGAAGTCAAACGTGCTGGAAAAACCATAGAGCTGACCGCACGGGAGTTTGCTCTGCTCGAACTGCTGCTGCGCCATAAAAACCGCGTCGTAACGCACACGATGATTGCCGAAAGCATCTGGAATGCACAGGAGCAGTTCGACAGTAACGTTATCAGCGTAACGCTCTATCATTTGCGCAAAAAAATCGACGACGGGTTTGATGTAAAGCTGATTAGCACCGTGCGCGGTTCGGGGTACCGGCTTGAAGCGCGTTAGCATCCGCCGCAGATTGCTGGTGGCGTACGGTACGGTCCTGGCGGCGGTGATCGTTCTGTTCGGGGCGGTGCTGTTCTGGGGCATGAATACAAGCTTCAATGACAAAATGCACAGCGCGCTGCATGGCATCATTCTCGATATCCGGCACGATATCCTTGAGGGCGACCTGCATCCTGTCGATGCCGGGGAGCGCTACGCCGTCTCACCCGTTTTTATCGAAATCTGGAAAGCAGACGGCCCTACGTTCCGACGCACGCATTTTTCGCCGAACATGCGTCTGCACCGCTTCCCTGTCTCACAGGAACAGGGGGATGTTTTTGCATTGCGCCGGCTGCCGTTCGTCTCGACAACGGACGAGAGCGCCTATGTGACGGAGCGTTTTGACGCGAACGGCAAACGTTATATCGTTGCCGCTGCGACCCCGATCGATGGTGCGGACGATATGCTGGAGGCTTTCTTGTTCTGGTTTGCTCTGGCCGGTACGCTTTTTTATCTTTTGGCGCTCTGGCTCGGAATGCGCCTGATCAACACCATTCTCCTTCCAATGAAAAGCATCACTTCCACCGCCGAAAACATCGCGCAGCACGACCTCTCACAGCGGGTGCCGCTTCCTAAACAGCAAGATGAGTTTTACGAACTCGCTGCCACCTTCAATGCGATGCTCGACCGGCTCGAAGCGGCCTTTATGCGCATGAAGCGATTCAACGCGAACGTCTCGCACGAACTCAAAACGCCGCTCACCATCATCCGGGGCGAAGCGGAGGTTGCGCTGCTCAAAGTGCGCGATAGCGCTGCATACGAACGTGTACTGCGCAGTATCATGCAAGAGAGCGAATCGATGCAGCGTATCATCGAGGTGATGCTGCTGCTCAGCACCCAGAACAGCACTGCCATCGAACGGCGTATGCAGCCTGTCCGTCTCGACACACTGCTGCTTGACAGCTGTCAAAAGCTCAGGGCGTTGGCCGATGCAAAAAAGATAACCATTGAAATTGTACACACGGAACCTGTCACGATCACGGCGGAACTGCAACTGCTTGAGGAGGCATTTATCAATCTTCTGGACAACGCCGTCAAGTATTCTCCGAACGGTAAAAGCGTCCGGGTCGATATGCACGCATCAAAAAGCGGCGTCACCGTCACCATCGCCGATGAGGGAAAAGGAGTCGACCCGGCAGACATTCCGAAACTGTTCGAACCGTTCTGGCGTGAAGAGAATGCACACAGCAAACAGATCCCGGGACACGGACTGGGGCTTGCACTGGTGCGCTGGATCTTGCAGGCGCATCATGCATCGATTGAGATCGAAAGTGAAAAAGAAAAAGGAATGCTTTGCCAGTGCCGCTTTAAAAAAATGTAGGGCACCTCTAAAAACCCTCTGAGACTGCACAGGGTTATTAGAGGTGCCCTGTAGTTGATAATGCCTTGAATAAATCGCGACTGCATCTTTACTAATACTTTATTAAATCTGATTACGAAATAATGATATTAGAAGTCTGGTTGGATTTCTGGTCAGATGCAAGGAGTATACAATGGCAGAGACGGTAACGCTGACGGATAACCGAAATGGTAAAAACTACACCTTCGATATTTTAGAAGCGACGAAAGGACAGGATGTTATTGACATCCGAACACTGTTTAAAGAGACGGGGATGTTTACATATGATCCTGGGTTTACTTCGACAGCGAGCTGCAGTTCGTCTATTACCTTTATTGACGGGGGGAAAGGTGAACTGCGTTATCGCGGTTATGCCATTGAAGACCTGGCGTTGAACAAAAGCTATCTTGAAGTGTGCTACCTGCTGCTTAACGGTGAATTACCGACCTTTGATGAATTGAAGTCATATGATTATGAGCTTCGAAAACGGGCTTATGTGCATGAAGGCCTTAAAAATCTCTTTTATTCATTCCCGGACAACGCGCACCCAATGGCTATGATGTCGTCGGCAGTTTCGGCATTGTCCGCTTTTTATTCAGAGCACATCAAGATGGATCGGGCGGAAGATATCAAGATCATGCGCAGGCGTTTGCTGGCGAAGGTTCCTACTTTGGCGGCATTTGCCTATCGCAGATCACTGGGCATCCCTTTTATCTATCCTGATCTTGAGCGATCATTTACTGAAAATTTTCTGTACATGATGCATGCCTACCCCGGACAGCATCTGAAAATTCCTGATGTTCAGGTGCGCGCACTTGATACGATTTTTACACTGCACGCCGATCACGAACAAAATGCCTCTACAACAGTTGTACGCTCTGTGGCTTCAACCGGCGCACACCCCTATGCCGCTATTACTGCCGGTATCAATGCGCTGTGGGGACGAGCGCACGGCGGTGCGAACGAATCAGTGATTGCGCAGCTTGAATATATCGGTTCTGTGGATAGGGTCGACGAGTTCATCGCTCGGACAAAAGATCCAGAAGACGATTTCCGCTTGATGGGGTTTGGCCATCGTGTCTATAAAAATTTTGATCCTCGGGCAAAAATACTCAAAAAGCTGCTCGATGAACTTAAACATGAACTGGGCGTAGACAGTGAACTGTTGAACATTGCTGAAAAAATCGAGCGTGTTGCCCTCAATGATGATTATTTTATCTCGCGACACCTCTATCCGAACATTGATTTTTATTCCGGATTGATCCTGACAGCACTGAAAATTCCAAAGTCGATGTTTACCATTATATTTGTCATTGGGCGTACTGCCGGATGGCTTGCGCAATGGATTGAATTCATGCAAGACAGTGAAAAGAAAATAGCCAGACCACGCCAGCGTTACATAGGTTCAACAGAGAAGAGTATATGAATAAAAAAGAGGAGTTGGTAGCGGATATTGAAGCATTGCTAAATAGCTATGAAGGACAGCATCCGACACAGATTGACCCTGCCCTGCTCTCCTTTATGGATGAACAGACATTGAAATCCATTATCGTTTCATTGCTTGAACAGAAAGAGAATACAGTAGAATCGAACCTGGAATGGCTGGAGCAATTTAAAAAATATTGATTTTGTCAAATTATTTTTATCTATTTGTTATCCTCTTGTTACTATAATGCCAAAACGATTTATAACGACTCATTTGATCGAAAATCGCTAACACAGTATGCTGAAAACAGTGTATAATATAATAAAAAGAATCAGGAGAGAATAGTCATGAAAAACATTGACCTTGTTCAATTGACGGAAGAGACAAAAAAAATGACCGCAATGGTTGTTGAGGATGAAGCGGTAGCCAATGAATTGCTAAGTTCGACGTTCAAAAACTTTTTTAAAGAAGTTACGTCTGCTATGAACGGAAAAGAAGCACTTGAACTTTACAAACAACATAAGCCTGACATCGTTTTTGTAGATATCATTATGCCTGAAATGGACGGGATCGAACTGGCTCGCAAAATCCGTGAGATCAATCCGCAACAGATGGTTGTTGTCATCTCTGCTAGTAATGATATTCAAAAGATCTCTGAAACGATTGAAATCGGTGTCAACAGTTTTATTCAGAAACCGATCGATACCAAAAAGATCATCGAATTGCTTCAAAACGTTACGAACCTTGTCAAGAAGAAGAAAAAAGTAGAAACAAAGACCTTCTCCATCTCTTTGCCGCTGGATTTGTATGACCTTGTCAATGATAATGCCAAAGCGGAAAGCATCTCTAAAAATGCGGTGATTATCCGCGCACTTCGCGAATTCTATATGTAATTAAAATTAAACACCGAATAAGAGCGGTGTTTAATAATATACTAAGCATTCGCAAAATATAATTTCGGCCTGACAAAAGCCATTTTGTTGAATGGCCCCATCATCTAACGGTTAGGATTCAAGGTTTTCATCCTTGCCATAGGGGTTCGAATCCCCTTGGGGTCACCACTTACCGCATTGATTTTATTGCCTGTTCCCCCATTTTTTTCAAATAATCAGCAACATGTTTTCCTTGTTCAACCGTCTCTTTCAGATGGTCTAAAAAATAGGCCTTTGTGTCGGTATCGGCCATATTGAATACATACAGAACCCACTCCGGTGTTACCGTTTCCGATGTATCTTCAATCTGAAGATCAAAGTGCTCTTCAAATGAAAAGTTTTTCGGCAGCAGGGCCAGAGTTTTTTCATAGAATTCCGGTATTTCAAACTGCAAAAGCGCCTTCAAATCATTCGAGGTAATAGTGGCGTCCAGATCCTCCAGCCCTTCATAGCCTGTGACCAGCGCTTTGCCGAAGAGCAGTTTTTCTCCCAGAAAAAAAGGGACTTCCTCCCGTTCGAACGCTTCATTCCCGCTGTACACCATATGGTCGTTCAAAATAGCATGGGAGTCGACCAGCAGTGAATTAAACAGTGAGTAAAGACTGTTGGGTTGTCCATCAAAATCTTCTTGGATGATCGTGCGGGTATCGGGATCGATTAAAAAAGTTTTCATACCGTCAGTGTACAGCAAGGGCGCTCTAAAAACCCTGTAAAACCTAGTGGGAGGTGCCCTTCAGTTTTTCGGTCTGCTTTAGACTTGTACAGGGCTCGAGCAACCCGTACAGCTCCATCTCGCTTCCACTGATATGGCACAAACTTTGTCCCTGATGGTCGAGAAAGACAAAATGTTCAAACGGATGATCCGATTTTCTGATGTAAGGAGAATAAACGACGAATTCCGCACGGTGCAGTTTTGGATGTATTTCTGCGGCTTTCAAAAACTTGGTGCACACTTTGTCGACTTCTCTGATGTGAAGTGTTTCGGACTGTATGGCATCTTTTAAAACAGAGTTCAGGTTCGGAAGGGCGGAATTTATGTTGCTGTATTTTGGCATTTTCATTCTGGACTCCCTTGTTTGGTCGATTTGCGAAATCCGTAATCATATTATTAACATTTATAATCTTAAATGTATGAATATATTACATTGCAATCAACTGATAAAGGCAGAATTAAGCTTTGGTGGCGTAACGGATTCTAAGCTTATTTGGCTACCATTGCACTCAAAAAGGAACAGGTTAAATGCTGCGATTTGCCCCCAGTCCCACCGGTGACATGCATATTGGCAATCTTCGGGTCGCCCTTTTCAACTCCCTACTCTCTCGCCAGCGAAACGAACCGCTTGTGGTACGAATCGAGGATACGGATAAAGAGCGCAATATTGAGGGCAAGGACAAGGAGATTCTTCAGCTGCTGGGACTGTTTGGCATCGAATACCGCGATGTCATCTATCAAAGTGCTAACCTTCGTTTTCACCGCGCCATGGCGATTCAGTTGCTGCAGGATAAAAAAGCGTTCAACTGTTTCTGTACGCCCGAAGAGCTTGATAAAAAGCGCGAACTGGCAAAGCAGCAGAAAAAACCGTTCCGCTATGACGACACCTGCACCCATTTGCCGCCCGAAGCGACGATCGATAACGAAAATCCCTTTACTATTCGCCTGAAGCGTCCCGAAGCCCCCATTGTCGTAGACGATATCATCAAGGGCTCCGCATCATTCGATCCGATGGATATTGACAGCTTTATCATCATGCGGGCCGAGAAGTACCCGACATACAACTTTGCCTGCGCTATTGACGATATGCTCAGTGATGTTTCCTTCGTCATCCGCGGCGAAGATCATTTTTCCAATACCCCCAAACAGATCGCTGTACGAGATGCTTTGGGGTACGATAAAAAGATAGCGTATGCCCATTTGCCCATTATCCTCAACGAGGAGGGGAAAAAGATGAGCAAGCGGGACAACGCTTCGAGTGTGAAATGGATGCTTGAACAGGGCTTTTTGCCCGAAGCGATTGCAAACTATCTTGTGCTGATCGGCAACAAGGCACCCAGTGAAATTTTTTCAATGGAAGATGCTCTCTCGTGGTTTGATCTGAAAAATATATCGAAAGCCCCGGCGAAGTTCAGTATGGACAAGCTGCGGTTCATCAACCGAGAGCATCTGAAGCGCATGGAAGACAAGGAACTTTCGCGCTTTGTCGGCTTTGCCGATGA
>JANTHE010000016.1 GCA_024762585.1 Sulfuricurvum sp.
AGACAAGTACATGTTACAAAATGAACTACCCTGTTTCTACACAATGCAACATGTGTAACTCAAGGTTACATTGTTCACTTAAGTAAATATTTATATATAGAAGTACCGAGCAATGGTGTCTATAGAGTGAAAAAAATACAAGTTTGGAAAAATAGAGGTGTCAGTCCCGCCAAAAAGCGGGAGGTGGGTTATTTGCCTAAAACTTCTGCGACAGCTTTGCCTATTTCTGCAGGAGAAACAACGACTTTAACGCCGGCCGCTTCAAGCGCCGCCATTTTTTCAGCCGCCGTACCGGCCGAACCGGAAACAATCGCCCCGGCATGACCCATACGCTTGCCCTTCGGCGCCGTCTGACCGGCAATAAAGGCAACGACAGGCTTCATGATGTTCTCTTGAATGAACTTGGCCGCCTGAATCTCGAGATCGCCGCCGATCTCGCCGATCATTACGATCGCTTCGGTTTCCGGGTCCGCTTCGAACATCGGCAACAACTGTTTATAGCTGAGCCCGATGATCGGATCGCCGCCGATACCGACGGCGGTCGTAATACCAAAGCCCTGCTTGACGACCTGATTCGCCCCTTCGTACGTCAGGGTTCCGGATTTGGAAATCAGGCCGACGTTGCCCTTTTTAAAGATCATGCCCGGCATGATGCCGATTTTGCACTCCTCGGCCGTAATGATCCCAGGACAGTTCGGCCCGATGGTCTTCATGCCGTTTTTCGTGGCATACATTTTCGCATACATCATGTCGCGCACCGGTGCGCCTTCGGTAATGATAACCGCCAGTTCAATGCCGGCATCTGCCGCTTCCATCACCGCGTCGCCGACGAATGCCGGCGGAACGAAGATCATGGAAACCGTTGCGCCCGTAGAATCAACCGCATCTTTAACGGTGTTGAATACCGGTTTGCCCAGATGCTCCTGACCGCCTTTGTTCGGCGTCACTCCGCCGACAATCTGTGTGCCGTATGCCAGACACTGCTCGGCATGGAAAGTACCCTCTTTGCCGGTAAAGCCCTGAACGATCACTTTGGTATCTTTATTTACAAGAATGGACATTGATTACTCTCCTTTCGCCGCTGCTACGGCTTTCGCTGCGCCGTCTGCGAGGTCTTCTGCCGCAATGACGTTTGCAATGTTTGCATTTCTGAGAATTTCCGCTGCTTCCGGGGCATTCGTCCCGTCGAGACGCACAACAACAGGAACATGCACATCCACCAGCTTGGTCGCTTCGAGAATACCGTTGGCAATACGGTCACACCGGACAATACCACCGAAAATATTGACAAAAATCGCCTTGACGTTAGGGTTTTTCAAAATGATCTCAAACCCTTTTGCTACCGTCTCCGCATTCGCCTTGCCGCCAACATCCAGGAAGTTCGCCGGCGTGCCGCCCATGTAGTTGATGGTATCCATCGTCCCCATGGCCAGCCCTGCCCCATTGACCATACAGCCGATCTCGCCGTCCAGCGAAACGTAAGAGAGGCCATACTGGCTCGCTTCGCGTTCGTCGGCATCTTCTTCGGAGATATCACGCATATCTTCAATGTCGGGATGACGCCCGAGTGCGGAGTCGTCAAAGCCCATTTTACCATCGAGTGCCAGGAAATCACCCGCGCCCGTCTTGATGAGCGGATTAATCTCGATCATCTCGGCATCGTTTTCCATATAGACATTGTAGAGCGCCGCGGCAAACTTGATAAATTTGCCCTGTTCCTCTTTTGCAAGGCCCAGACCGAACGCCAGTTCACGTCCATGGAAGCCCTGGAAGCCGATAGTCGGATCAACCGCAACTTTGACGATCTTTTCCGGTGTCTCTTCGGCGACCTTTTCGATCTCCATACCGCCTTCGGTAGACGCCATAATGACCGGCATCTCTTTCGCACGGTCAAGCACCACGCCAAGATAGAGTTCGTCTTTGATATCTGCGCCCTCTTCTATGTAAACCTTCTGAACGAGTTTGCCTTCCGGACCTGTCTGATGCGTGACCAGTGTCATTCCGAGAATCTCGGACGCCAGCTGACGGACTTCATCCAGTGATTTTGCCAGTTTAACGCCGCCGCCCAGGCCGCGACCGCCGGCGTGAATCTGTGCCTTGACAACCCAGATGTTCCCACCCAGCTGTTCGGCGTTCGCCACCGCCTGATCCGGCGTATTGGCAACGATACCGCGCGGTGTCGGGACACCGTATTTGGCAAAAATCTGTTTTGCCTGATATTCATGTATATTCATCTTCTCTCCTCCTTTGTTGAATTACGCTTTGCACTGGAAAAAATTTAGTTTTTTCCAGTATTGACTTTTAAGCCTTAGGGGCGATCATGTCACCCGGAACCACATATTTGTCGAACTCTTCTTCACTCAGCAGTCCGAGTTTGACGGCTTCTTCTTTGAGTGTCGTTCCGTTGGCATGTGCCGTTTTCGCGATCTTCGCCGCGTTCTCGTAACCAATATGCGGATTGAGTGCCGTGACCAGCATCAGCGAATCGTTCAGGAAATGGTCGATTTTCTCTTCATTCGCTTTGATGCCGACGGCAGCATTGTCATTGAATGATACGATACTGTCGGCAAGCAGACGAACCGATTGCAAGAAGTTATAGGCGATGACCGGTTTGAAAACATTGAGTTCGAAATTGCCCTGTGACGCCGCAAAACCGATTGTGGCGTCATTGCCCATCACCTGACAGGCAACCATTGTCACCGCTTCGCTCTGCGTAGGGTTGACCTTGCCGGGCATGATGGATGAGCCTGGTTCGTTGGCCGGGATTTCGATTTCGCCGATGCCGCAGCGCGGACCGGATGCGAGCCAGCGGACATCGTTGGCTATCTTCATCATATCTGCCGCGAGCGCTTTGAGCGCGCCGTGAGCGAAAACCAGCGCATCATGCGAGGTGAGCGCGTGAAACTTGTTTGGTGCTGTCACGAAATCGTGTCCGGTCAGTTCGCTCAACTTCGCGGCAACGCGTGCGCCGAGTTCGGGATGCGCGTTGAGACCCGTGCCGACTGCCGTACCGCCGAGGGCAAGCTCACGTACGGGTTCCAGCGAATCCTTGGCCATCTTTTCGCATTTGTTCAGCATCTCGACCCAGCCGCTGATCTCCTGACCGAGTGTCAGCGGAGTGGCATCCTGCAGGTGCGTCCGACCGATCTTGACAAGATTCGCGAACTCCTCGCTTTTGGCCTGCAGGGTTGCTTTGAGCCTGGCAATGGCCGGCAGCAGGCGCTCTTCGACCGCAATGACGGATGCCACATGCAGCGCTGTCGGGTAGGTGTCGTTCGAGCTTTGGGATTTATTGACGTCATCGTTGGGATGCACCAGTTTCTCGGTACGAAAATCGCCGCCGAGGATTTCCGTTGCGCGGTTGGCAAGCACTTCATTATTGTTCATGTTTGACTGCGTGCCTGAGCCCGTCTGCCAAACCACCAGCGGATAGTTGCCGTCAAGCTTTCCGGCAAGCATATCGTCCGCTGCCTGCGCAATCGCATCTGCTTTGGCAGCATCGAGTTTGCCCAGGTCTTTGTTGACCAGCGCCACCGCCTTTTTCAGGTAGGAAAATGCCCGCGTGATCTCATATGGCATCGTCTCTTCGCCGATCTTAAAATTCTGAATGGAGCGCTGCGTCTGAGCTGCCCAGTAGGCATCTTTGGGAACCTGCATCTCCCCCATTGTGTCTTTTTCGATTCTATATTCCAAGCTTAAGCCTCCTCAAAAAATTTTTGCTCATTAAGCGTGTCGATCAGCGTCTGGACCGAGGAACATGAGCGGGCGAACATCGCCTTTTCTTCATCGTCCAGCGTCACTTCGAGAATCTTTTCCGCTCCGTTGGCACCAAGCATGACCGGCACGCCTGAAACCACATCACTGTAGCCGTATTCTCCCTCGAGATAAACGGCACAGGGGTGAATCTGCTTGGTATCTTTCAAGATTGCTTCGACCATGATTGCCGTCGATTTTGCCGGGGCGTAGTAGGCAGAGCCGGTTTTGAGATAGCCGACAATCTCCGCGCCGCCGTGTCGTGTCCGATCGACAATCTCTTCAATCTCGTTATCACTCAGTACATCTGTAAGCGGTACGCCTGCTACCGTAGAGTAACGCGGCAACGGAACCATATCGTCACCGTGTCCGCCCATGACGGACGCACGGATCTGACCGCCGCCGTAACCCAGCTTTTCCTGAATGAACGATGCCATGCGGGAGCTGTCAAGAATACCGGCCATACCCAGTACGCGATTGCGGTCGAAACCGCTCTCTTTGAGTGCAACATACGTCATGGCATCAAGCGGATTGGAGACCATGATGACGATAGCGTTCGGAGAGTATTTGGCGATTCCCCCAATGACCTCTTTTGTGATCTTGGCATTGATCATCAAAAGATCGTCACGGCTCATCCCCGGCAGACGCGGACTGCCGGCCGTCACGACGACAACATCGCAGTCTGTGAGCTGCTCCATAGATTCCGCTACACTGACGACCGTATGGCTGCGTACGGCTGCTGCCGCCTGAGACATATCAAGTGCCTTTCCCTTGGCGACATCAATTTTATTGTCGCGCAGAATGATTTCATGGCAAGAGCCCAGCATTGCGAGCGAATAGGCGACCGTCGCTCCGACATTTCCCGCGCCTACAATTCCAACACGTTTTCCCTGATTCATCGTTTGAGGTCCTTTTTAAAAAGTTTATAGTAGCTCTCCCGCCCCGATATACACATAAGCAATATGTGCGAACACACACCATTATGCATACATGGCTGAAGAGATTTCATTATAAGAAAAATAAGATTAAAGCTCGTTTTTTGGAGTTCATGGAATGGTAGAAAGGTAACAATTACCTTTCTACCTTGTTTCAAAATGAAACAATAAGTATTGTCTCAGATAGTGTCGATGATCGCATTGAGCGTGGCAGACGGACGCATTGCTGCTTCCGCTTTAGCATCATCGGGGTGGAAGTACCCGCCGATGTCTTTCGGGCTGCCTTCGCTTGCAAGCAATTCGGCAAGAATCTTCTCTTCATTCTCTTTGAGCGCTTTCGCTACCGGTGTGAATTTCGCCTGAAGCGCTTCGCTGCCGTTGTCCGCCAGTGCCGTTGCCCAGTACTTGGCGACAAAGAAATGCGATGCTTTGTTGTCAGGTTGCCCGCATTTTCGGCTCGGAGCGTTGTTGTTGTCCAGGTACTCCTGGTTGGCAACGTCGAGTGCCGCCGTTACTTCCGCCAATTCTGCATCAGGATGCTTCTGCTCGATCATGCGCAGCGATTCCGCCAGCGCAAGGAATTCGCCCAGTGAATCCCAGCGAAGGTGCCCTTCTTCGAGGAACTGGTCGACGTGCTTCGGCGCCGAGCCGCCCGCACCGGTTTCGAACAGGCCGCCGCCCGCGAGCAACGGAACGATAGAGAGCATCTTCGCGGATGTTCCGAGTTCGAGGATCGGGTACATGTCGGTCAGGTGGTCGCGCAGAACGTTTCCGGTCACGGCAATCGTATCTTTGCCGGCACGGACGCGCTCGTTCGTAAAGCGTGTCGCAGACGTCACGTCCATAATATGAATTTCAAGGCCCTCTGTATTGAACTCAGGCATGTACTTTTTGACTTTGGCGATCATCTGCGCGTCATGCGCACGGTTCTCGTCCAGCCAGAAAACGACCGGGATCTGCTCAATCTGACCGCGCTCTAACGCCAGGCGGATCCAGTCTTTGATCGGGATGTCTTTGGCACGGGACAGCCGCCAGATATCGCCTTTTTCACACTGGAAGCTCATCAGTTCCGTACCGTCTTCAGCTGTAACGGTCACTGTGCCAGACTCTTCGAGTTCGAATGTCGTCGGATGCGAACCGTACTCTTCGGCTTTTTGCGCCATGAGGCCAATATTTTGCATCGTTCCCATTGTCGCAACGTCGAACTGACCGTTTTTCACACAATCCGCGACCATTTCTGCATGGAACATAGCGTATGTGGAATCCGGAATGACCGCCAGCGTTTCGAGCGCGTCGCCATTGCGGTCCCACTGCTTACCGCCTTCACGGACGACAACCGGCATGGAGGCGTCGATGATAACATCATTTGATGCATTGAAGTTTGTCGTACCTTTATCGGAATCGACCATGGCGATTTTCGGGCTGTCCGCATCGACAACCGCCTGGAAAGCCGCCTTGATTTCCGCCTCTTTAGCATGACCGGCAATCTTCTTCTCAAGATCGGACATACCGAGGTTCGGGTTGACGCCCAGTTCTGCAAATGTGTCTGAATATTTGGTAAAGACATCTTCAAAGAAGATCTCGAAACCATGCCCAAACATGATCGGATCGGAAATCTTCATCATCGTCGCTTTGAGGTGCAGCGACCAGATCACGCCTTTCGCTTTTGCCTCATCAATCGTTTTACGGTAAAAATCACGCAGTGCCTTGACTGACATGAACGTACCATCGAGCACTTCACCCTCGAGCGCATCAATGCTTTTGAGCTCTTTGCCGTTAAGCGCGATAGTCACTTTTTGCGCTTTGTCCATCGTGACCGATTTTTCATTACTATAGAAATCCCCGTTTCCGCCCATATGCGCCACTGCTGCTTTGGAGTTATCAGCATACGGCTTGAGACGGTGCGGGTTTTTCTGTGCGAAGTTCTTGACCGCTTTGGCGGCGCGACGGTCGGAATTGCCTTCGCGAAGTACCGGATTAACTGCCGAGCCGAGACAGACACTGTATTTCTCTTGAATGGCTTTCTCTTCATCATTGGCTGGATTTTCAGGATAATCCGGAATATCGTACCCCTGAGACTGAAGTTCCGCAATACAGTCCTTCAGTTGTCCGACAGATGCTGAAATGTTCGGCAGCTTGATAATATTACCCTCAGGCTTCAGAACAAGCTCGCCCAGTTTGGAAAGTTCATCTTCCGCTTTGCCCATTGCCGCAAGTACACGTCCTGCCAGAGAAATGTCTCTTTGTTCAAGCTCGACGCCGCCCGCTGCACAGAATTTGGAAGCAATCGGGAAAAACGAGTATGTCGCCAAAGCCGGAGCTTCGTCAATTTTCGACCAGATGATTGTAGCCATTTGTATATCCTCTTTATAGTGTGAAGTAAACCGATACAAAGATTGAATACCGGTTCGAATTTTACACAGTCATCATAGCACTCAACACCCCTTGCAATTCAAAACAAGAGGTGGATTTCAAATAAATGTAAGATTTATGTATCATTTAGTTACATGTAAAATATTGCGCTTATGTGTAGAATAGTAACGGGTAAATCGGTGCTTTCCGTCCGCGCCTTTCGTGAAATAGAGATATTTCGATTTGGACGGAAATATCGCAGCGCGGATAGCATCGAACCCTACATTGCACACCGGTTCGGGCGGAACGCCTTTGTACAGATATGTATTGTAACGCGACCGCTCCGAACGAATGCGCTTCGCTGTTACCGCGGTATGCGAATAGGGACCATAATTGAGTGTACCGTCCATCTGCAGTTTCATTCCTTTGGCAAGTCGATTGGCAATCACGGATGAGATGAGCGGCATCTCCTCGGCATCCGCCGCCTCTTTTTGAATGACCGAAGCAATGCGAATGTAGTTTCGCCATTTGTGTTCATTGTAACTGCCAAATATTTTTTGCGACCATTTACGATGTTTTGTTCGGGAAAATGACAACAACAGAGCAACTGCCTTTGGTTCGGAAATACCGACAGGCAGCTGATAGGTATCGGGCACAAATACTCCTTCCTTATACGGGCTTTGCGCATTTAACGCGCTGTGAAGTTTGGCGGATTCAAAATCGTGGCTTTCAGCGAGTTGCTGAAAGAAAAAAAATGTTGTCTCTCCGGGTATAAGGGTCACGGGTTTCATGGCCGCTTTTGAGTGGCTCAAACGATACAGAAAATCTCCGTGAGTTACTCCTTTTGATTGCAGATCAATCCAGCCTTGTTGAGGCTGACCGACAAACCGCAGCAAGAATCCGTCCAGCGGGCTTATTTCGGGGTTTTCATCGCCAAGATATGCTATAATCTTATGAATTGATCCCGAAGGAACGTAGAGCACTTTCGAGGATATCATTCCCAAATTCAGGTAATAGATGAACGACAACGCTATCAGCAAAGCGATAGTCCAGATCCACTTCATTATCGTAGCGGCTATACTCTTCTGTTTCGTCGTCATCTCTACTCTCTACCTCTCGCTTTGCAGCGGCATTCACCTGACAGCACTGAAAATCGGTCCCGTCTTTGCGCAGGAATTATACCTCAAATGGGACGAACGCCTTTTTGCCTCAATTGGCACTCTGACCCTAAATCCGCAAAAAAATGCCTCCGCGTACGATATTGAAAAACTACACGATCGCATTGCCGCGCTAATCTCCCATGCAGATGACGACTGGATTGGCCAATTCGATATCAGACACTTCGTTCTCCATGATGCAAATCTCTCCGTGCATTACAACCCGCGGAAACAAAGCCGACTGACATGGAATTCAAACAGTACCGCATTCGTCATCACCCTTAGTCCCGTCAGTTCCCACCGGACCATTGTCTTGCAAAGCAGAGGGAAGAGCAGCGATTTCAATGCCACCTTCCATGCACAGGGCGTCCTCAAACTGCGTACGGCGGAACTGTATGCGGCTGTCGATCTCCTGGTCGCTAACGATATCGAGCTTGAAACTGGTTTTTTTGCAGGAAAAAGATCTGTTGTGTTTTCGGCCGCTTCACCGAAACCGTTTGAAAACGTCGCCCTCCTCATAAAACCGCTTCACCTCTCCAAAGAGACTGAACCGTGGATTCTTGACCGGGCCAAGGGTGGCCCGGTAATGCTGCATGCACTGCATACCGTCATTCCCTACAACGATCCGGCCAAAGCACTGGACTACCTCAAAGCACACGCAACTTTTTATAATGCACGCTATCGATTTGCCAATGACCAAAATGCGTTCGAACCGGTCGTTTCGGATCATGTAACCTTGTTGTTCGAAGAAAAAAAGCTAAATATCATCCCCGTAAACGCCACGTTTTACAATCAGCATAGTGACAGCACCTGGCTCAATATCGATTTTGGCACACTACACCCGCAGCTTAATCTCTATCTTGACCTTTCTGCCAGATTGACGCCGCCGATTCATCGACTGATTTCATCTTATGGAATCCATCTTCCCTTTATCCAGACCGAAGGGTTGACCCACACATGGATGGCGCTTAATGTTGACCTTGAAACTTCTAAGACCAAAGCCAATGGAACATTTCGTATCGACAATGGCAAAATATCCTTTAACGATCTTCCAATTGCGATCGACCAGGCCGAAATCGAAATTGCCGATTCAGATGTTGCAATCAATGCTCTGCATGCTTCTTTGTTCGACGGCAATATCACTGCAGACATCTCAGGAAAGTTCAATCCGGTCCACGAGGCAGGGGTACTCAATTTTGCTGTTGACAAAGCCCTCTTCGGATCTTCGGAAAATAGCATCACTCTGAATATGCACACAGCACCTTTACAATTTCAGTATGTTATGCACTCCGGCCGGGATACGCTGCATTTCAATGCTTCAAACTGGGTCAGTAACAATCATCCAATACATGTTGATGCATTCTCGGCCCCTTTCGACTTCGGTGACCTGAACGTCACGCTGTCAGACGTGCTTGTCACAATCGATCCATTCATGTCCGCAGATGTTTCTGGCGTCATAGCTCTTTTGGCACCCTCAGCAGACATTATTGTTAAACTCGATCGTCTTGCCTTTGGCTCTTTTCAGAATGCGAAAACCACCAACCGCTTTCGCCTGCTTGCAGACAGGGACAAGCTGACTATTGCGTCCGAGGGAAACACTTCCTGGATGTCGGGTAAAACGAATATATCCACCGGACAAATCACGCTAGACGGAATACCCGAACATCTGAAGCTCTCACCTGTACCCATTACGATCGAAGGGCAATTGACAGGCAGCCTTGACGGGATCTTCGACAGTGTGACACGATCAGCAGAGCTCAATGTCTCTTCATTTCGCTTCTACGATGATTCTTTGCGGGAACTTTTTTCAAGCAGTGATGCATTCGGAGTTTATATTGTTCCAATCGAAAATGAGTTCGATATTATCGTTCCGGATCTAAATATGCTTTATTCTACCCAGGAACAGGGCTGGAAGCTGCATTTTTTCTCTCTGATGGCTTTCTCGGATCGCTCCGCATTGCTTAATGAATACAACCTCACACAGAGCAGTCTGACCGTCTGGTCGAGCGACGGAAATTTCCCGATCAATTTCAAAGGGGCGGTCAAATACCCCTATGCTTTGACAATTCAGGACAATGAACCAGTCAGTACCTACGGATTCAATGGGCGTTTCGAATCAAACAACACGGTGGATTTTACAGTCAATCAGGCCATCAATGTCCATTATGCAGATCATATCGATATCCGCTCAAATGCAGTTGCATTCAACCTGAGCGAAGCAATTCGATTTTATAAGGATCATAGAGTCGTTACCGATACAAACAGCAGCGAGCGCAAAGAAGCCATAATGATAGATGCCAACAACACTGCCTTAGTCCTGTCAGATGGCCGAAGCGCCAAAGCGGACGCCATCAAGGTTCAGTACCAGGATGACGAAATTTATGCACAACTGTACAAAGCCAAAGGCGGAGCGATGCTTGAAGTGAAAAATGATGGCTTCTATCTTTATGGCAATGACCTGGACGACGATTTCATGGAACATTTTTTCAATCTTTCCAGGTTCAGAGGCGGCACGCTCGATTTTTATATTGTCGGCAACAAAAACGACTTTAACGGACTGATCAAAATAGATAACACTACCATCTATGATTATGTCCTGCTTAACAATCTTTTCGCATTTATCAACACCGTTCCGGCCCTGGTGACCTTTTCCCTCCCCTCGTATGCCACCAGGGGTATCAAGGTAAAATCTGCCTATGCCGAACTGAAATACCATGAGGGAAATCTGACCGTTTCCGGCCTGAAAGTAGACAGTAAAGAGATGGACTTTGCCGGGCAGGGGCTGATCGATTACAACAAAGGCACTATGAAGATGCAACTCAGTGTCAAAACCCAGGCTGGAGACAACATCAGGAAAATTCCGCTGGTGGGCTATATCCTTGTCGGCGACGACCAGTCTGTGCTCACGACAGTTGACGTCACCGGCCCGATCGACGATCCAAAAATCTCCAGCACCATCGCCAAAGACATTATCATTGCCCCGTTCAATATTCTCAAACGCACGCTGGATTTTCCGATCCATTATTTAGAAAAATTAGACACTGAAGCCACTCCGTCTGCAAAAAAGAAGAAAAAACCGCACCAGATCACTTCCGGCACGCCCACCTATAAATGATAAGCACTATCAATTAGTTACAAAAAGTGACATTTTTGTGATATTTATCCTATTATTGATAATGATATTCATATTTGTTGACAAAAATGTAAACAGTTTGTAAACTGCTGGCATATTTTTGGGAATGATTCTTGAAATCAGACACCCAATATAAGCAAAGGATTCACCACATGAAAAAGACACTCGCGTTAAGTGCAGCGCTGCTTCTGGCAGCCAATGTACAGGCGGACGAGCTATCGGAACTGCGTGCGCAGATTGCGGAGCTTCAGGAAAAGACGGATGCACTCGTTGACGAAACGTCCGATCTTAAAACCGGTTTCAACTATACGACGGTAGAGACCAACGCCTCCGTAAACGGCATGGGCCCTGCGGCCTCCAAGGTCTACTACTCCAAGTCGCCGCTCTCCATCGGCGGTTACGGTGAAATGTACTGGTCGAGTCCCGACAAGGACGGCGCTGACGCCTTTGCCGATGTTTACCGCTTCGTCCCTTACATCGGGTACAAGTTCTCCGACAATGTCATCTTGAATACGGAACTGGAGTTCGAGCATGGCGGCGAAGAGGTCGCTGTAGAGTTTATGTACCTCGACTTCCTGATATCGGGTGCGTTTAACCTACAGGTCGGCCATCTTCTGGTCCCAATGGGTCTGGTCAACCAACGTCATGAACCGACACTGTTCAATACCGTCCAGCGACCGGATGTCGAAAAGTACCTTATTCCATCAACATGGAATGAAAAAGGTATCCTTGCCTATGGCAATATCGCGGACACCGGCATCCGCTATAGCGCAGGAATTATCAATGCGCTCGAACTTAGTAACGACAACAATATGCCGGGCAGTGTCGGGAAAAAATGGATCCGAAATGGCCGGATCGGATCAGGGAAAGGTCCTATGCAGCGAATCGCCTTCGTTGGTCGTCTTGATTACAATGGTATTTCTGGGCTGACTGCAGGTGCTTCAACCTACTACGGTGCAGCTACGCAAGGGCGACCCAGCGGTGTCAATGCGTTCATCTACGACCTGCATGCCCAGTATGAAGTGGCTGGCTTCACACTCAAAGGGCTCTATACGGCGACCAGTGTGAGTAACGCGGACAAAATCTTCGCCGAAGCGGCCGACGGAGCGGAAGGATTCTATGTCAATGCGGAATACGACCTCTTCGCCGCAGCGGCAACAACGCAGAAACTGCCGATCTTCGCCCAGTACGAAAACTACGACCCGGTCTCGTCCGTCGCCGGCGGCGAACGGCCCGATCTCAAACAGACCAACACGACGGTCGGCCTGAACTATTTTCCGCACGAGCAGGTCGTCCTCAAGGCCGATTACGTCATGACCGATTACAGCGACAGCGCCAAAGAAGATTTCAACACCTTCAGCATCGGAATGGGCTTCATCTTTTAATCCTTACGTGCCCCGGTCCGCGCAGCCGGGGCACACGCCAAAGGCGTGTGTTATAATGCGAAAAACGATCACCAAAGTACCTTTATCGGGTACTTTGGCGACCTTTTTTAAAAGAGAACCCTATGAAAATACACACTATTCTTTTCACGTTTGTTTTCCTGACGGCGGCACAGGCATCCGTGTTGATCTCTCCCATCGATGCCATGAAAAGTACATTTGCAGCGCAGGCGGAAGTGAGCAAAAAAAACAGGCTGCTCACCAAAAAGCAGGCCGCAGCAGTCGCCAAACAGGCACACATGAAGCTTTCGACGAAAATCTACCGCATCTATACGGCTACGCTCAACGAAAAACCGGTCGGTTACGGAGTGCTTATCACCCGCAAAGTTCGCCAGAAAGACGCCGCCGTGCTCTACATGATCACCCCAAAAGGCACCATTGATTCCATCGAGATCATCGCCTTTAACGAGCCGCCTGAATATATGCCCAACCGCAGCTATACCAAACAGTTTTCAGGCAAAGACACCAACGATACCCTGCGTGTCGGCAAAGATATCCCGACGATCAGCGGTGCGACGCTGAGCGCGCGCAATGTGACCGACGGCGCTCGGCTGGCGCTGGCAGTCTTTTACGTGCTCCATGGGGCCCAACAGTGAGATTCACGCTCATCAAAGAGCTGCGCAGCGATGCGTTGATGCGTCCGCTGCTCAGCGGAATGCTGCTGTTTACCGGGAGCTTCCTCGTCGCCGACATCTTTTTAAAACGTGACCATATCGGCCTCGACTTCGCGACCCTCTCCAATACGCTTTACGGCAATGAAGAGGAGTTCATCGAACCCGTCACCGAGCACTTCATCCTCGAACTGCTGCACAGCGACATCTTTTTTATGATGATGACGCTGCTGACGCTGGCCGCCGTCTATGCCCGGGTCTGTCCGCTCAAACGCGTCGCCGTCGTGGTCATCAACATCGTCATGGCCGCCGGCATCGCCGACATTGTCCTGCTCGCCCTGGCCTATTATCGGGGCGGCGGCTATCTGATGCCATGGCTGGCCGCCTTCTGGACCTGGCACGGCGGGGCCCTGTTCATGGCCTGCGCTTCCCTGCTCTACCTCAATGTCTTGCGGCGAATCTGATGCACAGCGCCTATCGGACCGCCATTGGCTACTTCGCCGTGTTTGCCCTGCTGCTTCTTGGCTCAGGTGCCGTGCTCTTCTTCTCAAAAATCGGATACTCGTCCGAGGCCGTGACCCTGTACTATCTGGGAAACGACGAAAGTGCCGGAAAAAGCGCCTACGGTCTGCTTGAAACCGCCGTGCCGCACCTTGGCGCCATGGGACTGTTCATCATGGTGCTGGGCCACTTCATGCTCTTTGCCCCCAATAAAGCCAAACGCAGTGCGATCAAGCTGACCGTCACGCTTTTAATCGCCGCGGCACTCGATATTGTCTCCGGGCCGATGATTGCCGTGGGTTATACGTTTTGGGTATGGGTCAAACTGGGTGCGTTTGCAGTGTTGATGCTGCTCGGCGTCCTGCTCGCGCTGCTCATCCTCTATTTTTCTTCCTGGCATAGCTTGTCGCCGCAACGACATCGCCGATAATGGCGCGGTGGTACTCGAGCGGTTTTTTGATGTGACTGATGACATAACGCCCGCCGGACGTCGTCAGCACCTCCAGCGTACCGACATCGATGTATGATTTCAGCCTTTCGCTGTAGGGCTTGATATAGATGGTACGGATCTCTTCAAGCTCGATCGGAATAATCTCGCGATGCTTGTAGCCCTTGTGGATGATGAGACGCTCTGGCGTCAGCACACAGTGATAGTAACGCTTTTCCCTGATCTCCTGAAGGTGCATATAGAGCGTTCTGAGAATCAGGACTATCCCGATGACGCCAATTTCATACTCGTACCCGATGAACAGCAGTATAAATCCGAGTGCATACAGAGAGAGGATACCATTGTAAAACGTCTTGGATATCTCGGCGGCGGCCAGGATCGTTTCGTTCTCATGCAGCATCTTTTCAATCGCGTCCATTATATATCCTGATTATATATATTCTGTGATTGTACCATCACGTCAGCTCAGACGCACGCTGTAAATTTGATTCTTTAGATGCTTACAAGAGTTCAAGCAGTTGCACAGGATGGTCGATCACCGCGTCGCCTTCGCCCTCGGCACTGAACCCCCAGGTGGAAAAGACGCCCGTGATGCCTGCGGCGCGCGCCGCATCGATATCCTTGCTGTTATCGCCGACCATCCATGCGTGATGCGAACGATGATCGAAGCCCATGGCATTCAAAATATGATGCAGCATGGCGGGATCGGGCTTTGACGCACCTGCAATATCGGGCCCGATAATCTGCTCAAAGTAGCCACCGATCCCCAGATGCCCGATCATGCGATTTGCAAAGATGCTCGGTGCGTTTGTCGCAACGGCCAGACGAATCTCCTGCTCCGCGAGTACTTCCAGCATCGCTTCGATACCGGGGTAAACCCGAGGATTTTGAATACACTGCTCATGGTAATGCGCTTCGAAAAGTGCACGGTCACGCGCTTCATACGTCTGTGTGCCGTAAAAAAGCTCGGGGAGATTGCGTACCGGCATATTTATATAATGCACTACATCACTGCTGGGCAGTGGCGGAAGCCCGTAATGTTCGGCACGGACATAGTTGATGGAACAGGTAATGTCATGCTGCGAATCAACAAGAGTTCCGTCCATATCAAAAATGACAACTCGCATTCAATCCTCTTTGTTTACAGGAAAATACTGCAGCAGAATATCGTAGTAATTCTGAATGCGCGTTACATACCGTACCGGCTCGCTGCCACGTGCATAGCCGTAGCGCAGCTGCTTGTAATATTTTCGCTCGGAGAGTTTCGGCAGCACTGTTTTCAGGTTTCGCCATGTGTATGGATCGATGCCCAGTTTTTTTCCCAGACGAATGGCGTCGTAAAGATGCCCCATGCCGATATTGTAGCCCGCCAGTGCAAACTTGTAGCGATCGCGTGTACCGGCAACCTCGCCCGGAATACGTTGTAACAGCTGCTGCATATATTTTGCCCCACCCTCGATACTGTGACGATAGTTCAGCCGGTTGGTGACACCAAGCTCTTTCGCCGTTGAAAGAGTCAGCATCATCATGCCGCGCACCCCCGTCGGACTTTTGGCTTTGGGATTCCAGTGTGACTCCTGGTACGCCTGCGCCGCCAGCAGCCGCCAGTCGATGCCGTACTTCTTTCCGCCACGCTGAAACGAGCTGCGGTACTTGGGCAGCCGATGCTTGATACGGCTGTGATAGCGGGCGGTATCGACATAGTCGTACTTGACGATATGGCCAAAATAACGCTCTTTAATCATTTTGAATTCATCACTGTGTTGAAACGACTGAAACCAGAGATTCGTTTCACGCATCAGCGAATACCCTGCAGCCGTTTTTGGAAAGTACCAGGTCAACTGTTCGTCGCCACTGATGGAAAACGGCACTGTCAAGTGCGGATAGTAGCGCCGATTGATAGCGACAATATGCGAATCAGCTACAGTGCAGTCGATTTTTTTCGATTCCAGCCGTTCAAAGATATGTTCGGTCGTATACCCTTTATGTGTTTTCCATTCAAGTCTTGGATGCACTGCTTTAAGGTTTTTCAGTGTCTCTTCATAACTGCTTTTGGCAATGACCTCGAGCTTCAGTCCCTCGAGTCCACTCACATTTTGGGGCCTAAGCCCGTATCGGCAGACCACCTGCTCTTTGACCCGAAGGTAGGCCGGACCAGTAAAAAGCGCCCTGTTCCTGCCCGCCGTCTTTGTCAATCCGGCCGCCGCCATGTCGCCTCTGCCCGAAAGAATGTCACCAAGCACCTCCGAGACGGAGTCTTTGACAATCACATTGATCTTGTACCCATGATCTTTTGCAAATGAACGGAGAAGATCAAATTCAAATCCGGCCGGCTTGTTATCCTGATCATAAAAAAAAGTAGTCGGCGCATTGCGCATCAGAATATCGAGGTGATGTTCTTTCGCAAAAGCGAATACAGAAAAAAACAGCAATAGCAATGTAAAGCGTAACATCATGAGACACAGTGTATCAAAGCTTTTTACCATTTGCAAAACTGCCCTGTTTTCAAGGTCAGATAAGATAGAATGCAATCACTTATGAAAAAAATAACCCATCTTTTTTTTCTTGGATTTTTATTTTGGACATCTTCTGTCGCAGTACCCGTATCGGCAGCAAATGACGTCAATGCAACGGATGAGGACGCATTCGATGCATTTTCAGATGATGGTTTCGATGACGAATTCGGCGATTTTCCCACCGAGCATTCGGTCAACGACCCGCTTGAGGGCTACAACCGCTGGATGACCAATTTTAACGACGCCCTGTACGATTATGTGCTCGACCCGGTTTTCGACGGGTATGATGTGATCTTTCCCGAACCGGTTCGCGTCTCTATCAACAATTTTTTCAACAACCTCTACTACCCCGTCAGCCTCGTCAACAACCTGCTTCAACTCAAATTCGACCATGCCCTCGATGAAACGGGCCGCTTCATCGTCAACTCCACCTTCGGTTTTGCCGGACTTTTCGATCCGGCACGTGCCATCGGCGTCGAACCGCACAAAGAGGACCTTGGCCAAACGCTGGGCTACTACGGTGTGGGCAGCGGACCCTACATCGTTTTGCCCTTCTTCGGGCCGACTAACCTGCGCGATTTTTCCGGCGACCTGCTGGATTTTTACGTCAATCCAATCTATTATGTAGAAATCCGTGAGTATAATGTCGTTCAAAACACCTATCAGGGGTGGGGGCTCGTGACCTACAAAGAGTTCAACCGCTTCTCGCTGTATGAAGAGGAGTACCGCCAGATTCGCAGCGAGGCCATCGACTTCTACCCCCTGATGCGCAATGCCTACGAGCAGAACCGCGACAAACTTATTTCGGAGTGACCGATGAAAAGACGTATCTTTTTTCTGATTATGACAGCTTTATTCATGCTGCCTCTCACCGTATACGCCCTGCAGGAACAGGAAATAGAGCCGACAATGCGCAGCAAAGTCGATACGATTCTGACGATTCTGAGTGACCAAAATAAAACAAAGTCCCAACGCAACAAAGCCATCGAAAAAGAGATGGATCCCTATTTCGACTTCACCTTGATGGCCAAACTCAGTCTGGGAAAGAAGGGGTGGAAACGCGCATCGCCCGATCAGCGCAGGGAATACGTAAAACTATTCGAACGCCGCATCAAAGACTCCTATATGAATAAAATCGATTTGTATAAAGATGAAAAGATCGTGCTCGAAAAGCCGGTGCGTGTCAAAAAGCGCATCCACCTCAACAGCTATATCATCCAAAAAGGTGAGAAAAAAGAGGTGCTGTACAAATTCTACCGCTCCAAAAATCGCGGTTGGCTCATTTATGACGTCGATGTGCTGGGAGTGAGTATCATTCAGTCATACCGAAGCCAGTTCGCAGGTGAACTGCAAAAGGGCTCCATAGAGCAGCTGCTCGAAAAGTTGCGAAAACCTGTTGCTGATGCTTAAGCGTTTCTACGAAAGATTCGTCTTTCGCTACCCCCTGGCTGTCATTGGCCTGGTACTGCTTATCACCGCCGGACTTGCGACACAGATTTTTAAACTCAGCGTCGATGCCTCCGCCGAGACACTGCTGCTGGAAAATGACAAGGACCTGGCCTATACGCGCCTTGTTTCCAAGCGCTACCGTTCACCCGATTTTCTCGTAATCACTTACAGCCCAAAAGAGGATCTTCTCAGTCCCTCCACCCTTGATACACTGAGAGCGCTGACTCAGCAACTCAAAACTGTCGACGGCATTGATTCCGTGACTTCAATTCTCAATGTCCCGTTGCTGGAAAGTCCTCCAAAGCCTGTAAAAGAGCTGCTTGAAAAGATCCCTTCAATCGGTGCAGGGGATGCCAACCTGACCCTGGCGCGTAAAGAGCTCGGCCATAATCCGCTGTATGTCTCCAATCTCGTCAGCCCTGACCTTAAAACCACTGCGCTGCAGGTCAACCTGCACTATGACGCACACTATTACAATCTGCTCGATCATCTCAACACATTGCGTGCCGCCGATGCCAATGACACACTGAGCGATTCTCAACGACAGCAGATGCTTGCGTTTGAAACCGAATTCAAAGCGTATCGGGATACGATTCGGGAAAAAGATCACGCATTGATCGTCAAGGTGCGCGAAATACTTCGAAAGCATGACAAAAGCGGAGAACTCTTCCTCGGCGGCGTCACCATGATTGCGGACGATATGATCCATTTTGTTAAAAATGACCTCAAGACTTACGGAATTGCAGTACTGGTGCTGTTGCTGCTGGTGCTGTGGACCGTTTTCCGTCAAAAACGATGGGTGCTGCTGCCGGTGCTGATTTCTGCACTCTCCATTACAATAACCGTCGGTCTGCTCGGCATGCTCGGTTTCGAGATCACCGTCATCTCTTCAAACTTCGTCTCATTGCAACTGATCATCACCATCGCAATCATCATTCATTTGATCGTACGCTATCGTGAATTGGCACTGAGTGATAGAAATGCCGACCAGAAGGAACTGGTGCTGCATGCCACACTCTCTATGTCGAAACCGACCTTTTTCGCCATTATCACCACCATCGCCGGCTTTGCGTCGCTGATGCTCTCTGGCATCAAACCCGTCACGGCGCTGGGATGGATGATGAGCATCGGCATCACTGTTTCACTGATTATTACATACCTTCTTTTTCCTGCTGTCAATGTTCTGCTCGAACGCACCTACCCCGATACAACGTTTGACAAAGAGTTCAAGCTGACCCGCATTCTTGCCGATTTTACCGAACAGCATACTGCCGTCATTGTCGGCGGAGCTCTGCTGATCGCGCTTTTTTCAATTACAGGTGCGAAACAGCTTATTGTCGAAAACAGCTTTATCAACTATTTCAAACCCTCAACTGAGATCTACAAAGGCATGTCTGTCATCGATCGGCAACTCGGCGGTACGACACCCCTTGACATCACCATCGATCTTCCCAGCCCTGTCGAAACAGTCGAAACAATAAGCAGTGACGAAACGGACGGATTTGATGAGTTCGACGATTTTGAAGAGGAGCTGGCACAGGAGGCTACCGGAGCGCAGTACTGGTTCAATGATGCTCGCATGGAGACAGTAAGACGTGTGCATCATTGGCTGGAAACCCAGCCCCATATCGGCAAAGTACTCTCTCTTGGCACCCTGTTGAAGGTCGGACGTACGCTTAACGGGGGCAAAGAGCTCGACAATTTTGAGCTCGCCCTCCTCTACAATGAAATGCCCGATGCTTTTTCAAATATTATTCTCAAACCCTATGTCGACATCGATCACGATCAGGTACGTTTCGCGTTGCGTATCATCGATTCTGATCCCGATCTGCGTCGTGCCGCACTGCTGGAGCATCTGAAAAACGGTCTGATTGAAACAGTAAGCATCCCTGCTGACCAGTTGCACATTTCCGGTTTGATGGTACTGTACAATAATATGCTTCAGAGCCTCTTTGACTCGCAGATCAAAACTTTAGGCGCCATGGTAGCACTGCTTTTTATCATGTTCTGGCTCCTCTTCGGCTCCATCAGGGTCGCTGTTGTCGCCATCGTCGCCAATATGGTTCCTGTCGCCGTTGTCTTCGGTGTCATGGGCTGGAGCGGCATTCCCCTGGATATGATGACCATCACCATTGCCGCCATCAGTATCGGTATCGCAGTAGACGATACGATCCACTACATTCATCGATTTAAAAAAGAGCTGAACGCCACAGGAGACTACCTGACCGCCATGCACCGTGCACACGAAAGTATCGGCTACGCGATGAGCTACACCTCTGCAACCATCATGATCGGTTTTGCAGTGCTCACACTCTCTGTCTTTATTCCGACCATTACCTTCGGATTGCTGACCGTACTTGTCATGTTCATGGCCATTATCGCCGATCTGATCTTGCTGCCGAAACTGATTCTACTGCTTCGACCCTTTAAATAGTGCTCATTCAGGGCACCTCAGATAACCCTGTACGGATATCAGATGGTTTTTTGAGGCGGAGTGATTTTCAACTTTACGTACCTATCAAGCAATCCATTAATGAGATAAAGATACAATAAATCACTAAATCAACAGGAGTTGACCTTGCATCGTATTGCCATGTATTTCTTATTCTTGCTTTCTTCATTGACTCTGCTCTCGGCCAATGCCGACAAAGAGATAATAACAGGCTCTTTCAGCACTCCGGATCGCGCGCAACTGCAAAACATGAAAACAGAAGCATATCTGGGTAACTATCCGTCCATTGCACCTCTCATGAAAGCAAAGCGCTTCTATTTTGATGTGAAATATTTCAATCATAACTATCGTGCTGTATTGACACAATTTAAAAACAGCAATGAACTTTTGAGTGTACTCAATGTTATAAAGAGAATATACCCCGATGCTTATGCATCTGCACTCACACCTTCACTCCTCCCTCCCGAAACACAAAAGAATCAACCTTCTGTTCAGACTGCTGGTTCAACGAATGCCAAAGAGGAGTTCACGGCAGTACAACCTTCAAAACTGCCGCAGCCGGAACACGCCAAACCCATTGCAAACCCTGTTCAAAAGCGTTCCGCCGAAGTCGAAAACAGCAGAGCTGTTCCACCGGTGGCAGAGAAGAGCGTCATACAAAACGAAACAGTCGATACTGCTGCCTCGGATGCAGATATTATCATCATCGACGAAACCAATGCACCGGAACAGATAAAGGAAAATGCAGTCCAAGCAGACACGGTACTGCCATCACCTGAAGAAACGGTTCAAAAAAGTGAACCACCGGCAGCACCGGCAGCAAAGACAGAAGCACCACCTTACTTGATTCTCTCTATCGTTGCTGCTGCAGTGATACTCATTATTCTTTTTTTCATATCCAGAAGAAGAAAAAACATCTCCAGTGTGATAAACAGGCCGCAGGATATTGATCTTTCAGCATTGACTGCAGTAGATAGTGGGGATAAGGACGTTGTTCAAGAATCTGAAAGCATATCGCTTGAGACAGAAACAGCGCAAGAACATCCTCCTGCAATGGAGTATCCGGAAACCAATACAGTACAAACACCCTCCGGACCGGAAATACTGCCTACTGAAGAAGAAACAGAGCATCTTGCCACGCCACGAAAGAGACGTGATGCGCCACTGCATACTGCACCCGTCACCAAAGATGACCTTTCTGATTTTGCCGGCAGCAAAATTCTTGTCGCGGAAGACAATATGATCAATCAAAAAGTGATCAGCAAACTGTTTGAGGGCAGCGGCATTGAGATCATCATTGCAAACAATGGGCAGGAAGCTGTCGATATGCTCAACAATGATCCAAGTTTCAATATGGTCTTGATGGATGCACACATGCCCATAAAAGACGGATTCGAGGCAACCAGGGAAATTCGAAAGAACATTCTGTTTGAACCGATTACCGTTGTTGCCTTAAGCGGCGATGTCGGCAGCGATGACATTCGAAAAATGAAAGAAGCCGGAATGGAGGAACAACTCTCTAAGCCGCTGCGAGTCGAGGCATTGTATGATGTACTGTATCAATACCTTGAGTTGACATCAGATACGGATGAACCTGATAATGTCACAGACAGCCAGCTTGACGAAGAGCGGTTTGGAGACGATGCGCTCAATAAAGCGGAAGGATTGGAAATTTGTGGGGGCGACAAAGAGATGTATGGTGAAATCCTGGATGATTTTATCCGCAGTTATGCAACATCGGATAGACTGGTGAATACGTATATAGAGTCTAATGATGACATCAAACTCGTAGCGCTTATGCTCGACATTAAAGGCGTCGCCGCCAATATCGGGGCAGACCCCCTATCAGAATCGGCTGAAACATTGCGAGAAGCAGTGTTAATCAACCAAACAGAAGCCTATGCCATGTTGGCAAATGAATATAGCAGGGAGTTGCACCGTCTGCTGGAAGCCATTGAATCTTTCAAGAAATCGATCAACAACAGATAGCTTACATGTGCGTATAGATGGAGGAGAGAGCTTCGACGAAAAGCGGATGATCGTTAGGGCATTCCGCCACACGATAATCTTGATAACCAAGTGTCTTGGCAACTTCCCGGTATTCGATGTCAAGCTCATACAGCGTCTCTGAATTATCGATCGTAAACGCTATTGGAAATATTAGCACTTTACGGTTTTTCACTGAAGTAAGCTTCTGCTCCAAAGAAGGTTCCAGCCACTTCATCGGCCCGACTTTTGACTGATAAGCCAGATGTGTCTCATTAAATTTCAGCCCACGTTCCTCCAGAAGCTGACGCAGCAATTTCACATGTTCGCCAACCTGAAACTCGTAAGGATCGCCCGCGTCTACTATTTTCTGAGGCAATCCGTGGGCGGAAAATATCAGATCATACTCGTGTTTCTCCGTATCCCCCATAGCCTTTTCAATCAGATCCACAATCGCCATATTGTATAAATGCTCTTCAAAAAAATGTTTTTTCTCCGTGACGACGGCCCGAAAGCCCGCTCGATGCATCTGCATCTCAAAATCCTCCAGTGAAGATTTTGTCGTCGTCGTTGAATAGTGCGGATACAACGGAATGAGATAAACATGCGAGACATGCTCTGCTTTGAGTCTTTCGATACATTCAGATGCAAACGGCGGTGTGTAACGCATGGCAAAATCAACAATGGTTTCTTCTCCAACACTGCGCTGAAGTGCAGCAACAAGCTTTTTTGTCAAACCGACTATTGGCGATTTTCCACCCAGTTGCAAATAAACTTCCTGAGCCGTTTTGGTTCTGTTTGCCGTGATGACACTGGCGATAAATCGACGGAGTAGTCCGCTTTTCACTGTAATAATATTGGGATCATTGAACATATTGCTCAAAAACGTTTGCACTTCATATAAGTCATTCGGCCCACCCATGTTTAACAATACAACAGCATTTTTCGGCATTAACTTGACCTTTGAGGATCCTCTGATTAATTTAAAGATTGTACACTTTTGCATCTTTATGGCAGCTCTATGTAAAACAGATTAAGCCAAATTCAAACACATGTCAGTACAATTAGAAAAGAGTGATTAATAATTATACTGAATACTTTTGAAAGTGCTCAAAGTAGCAGATGGATAATAAAAAAGAGGTTAAGAATGATTCATAAGTGTGATATCAATCAAAAAATTGAAAGCGGTGCAAAAATTACAAATGAAGAAAGTAAGTTCATAAGTAATATTGTGCGCCAGGAAATTAATTTTATGATCCGTAATTCCATTATGATGACACCTTCAAATTATGAAAAATGGTTTTTGCTTTTTTGTTACACCATACAGACCAATCAGAAGCTGAATGACCTTGAGCTCATCGGTTTATATAAAGAATTTTACGATGGTCAAGTCGATGAAGTAAATTATGAAAGCGATCATCGAAGAGAGAACGCCTCTGATTCTAACACGCCTGCATCAAACAAACTGAAACAGATCGCCAAAGAGGTTGAC
>JANTHE010000017.1 GCA_024762585.1 Sulfuricurvum sp.
AATCCCCAGGCCGCCGAAAATAGGGTCTGTGGCGAGCAGGGCGCTGCCCAGCACGATAGCTACGGCAGTCATGAGAATCGGCTTGGCGCGTGTGGCTGTGGAGACGGCGATGGCCCGTTTCTTTTCAATGCCGCTTTTCATTAGTGAGCGCGAAAAATCGATAAGCAGCAGCGATCCCCGTGCGCTGATGCCCATCAGCGAGATAAAGCCGATCAGCGAGGTGGCCGTGAGGAAAAAGTTGGTGTCGGTAAAGAAGAGCTGTACTTTGTCCGTGATCCAGTGCCCCACGATGACGCCGATGATGGAGAGAAAACTGCCCGCCAGTACGATGCCGCTGAGGGCAAAGGATTTGTAGTAGACGACCATCAGCAGGAACATCAGGACCAGCGCTGCGATGAACGCGCCGCCGAGGTCGCGGAAAGTGTCCAGGGTGACTTTCATCTCGCCGTCCCACTGCAGATGCACTTTCTGCCCGGTGGCTTTATGGGTCAGGAAAAGATCGAACATATACGTCGACATTCCCGGAGATTTGGTGATGTTGAATTCATCGGAGAGCTCATCGAGTATCATCGCGCGCGCATCGAGCAGGGGATAGACCTGCGAAACCATGTCGCATTCGGCGGTGACTGTCGTCATATTGCGCAGATTCTTGCGGTAGATAGTGGGGTTTGAGGGGACTTCTTTGATATCGACGAGCTCCTTGAGCGGAATCATCATGCCCATTTTGTTCATCAGTCTCAGCGAGGCCAGCTTCCATTCCAGCCCCTCTTTCGTTGCCGGTTCGACCATACGTGTCTCTTCGTCCAGGCGGACAAAGATGGGGATTTGGTCCTGCTGGTTCGCCGAGTTCTTTGTTGCGACGCTGTGGCCTTTGAACGCGAGATAGAGGATGTTGTTCACCTGTTCGACGCTTAAGCCGCTGCGGATGATCTTCTCCTTGTCCGGAACGATGTTGAAGTGGGTATAGAAATCGTCTTGCATGATGTCGATATCGACCAGTCCCTCGGTTTTGTGCAGGATGGATTCGACCTGTTCGGCGGTGTAGCGCTGCAAGGCGGGGTTGTCGCCGAAGACATTGACGACGATGGTGGCCAGCGTCGGCGGGCCCGAAGGCATTTCGACAAAGCGGATACTGGTATGTTCCGCCAGCGGCTCGCAGGTCTGCTGGATTGTCGGACGGATGCGGTGCACCATCATGAATGACGGTTCGGAGCGGTGATGCTTGTCGGTCAGGTTCACGGCGATCTCGGCCTGGTTCTGCAGCCGTTTCATGCCACTGCCCTTGACCAGTCCGGCGTAATCCAGCGGAGCGCCCTGACCGAGATAGACCTCCATGTCGGTGATGGCCGATTCCGTTTTCAGCTGGTTCACGACACATTGTGCGACCTTTTCCGTCTCCGCTATGGAGCTGTTGGTCGCGGTATCGATATAGATGCTGAACGTGTTGGCGCTCTTGCCCGGCAGCATCTTGGCCAAAACGATTTTGGTCGGTAGCAGCATGATCGCACCCATCATCGATGCCAGCACAATCAAAATGACCAGGCGTTTTTGCTTTTTGGAGTGAAGCATATTGTACAGAAAATTTTCCAGCATCAGTGCCGCTCCATCTTAACCAGTTTTTTCGCCAGATACGGGGTGAAAACGTAGGCGACAAAGAGCGACACGGCCAGGGCGACCGGAACGTTGAGCGGGATGGGCAGCATAAACTGCCCCATCATTCCGCCGACAAAGGCCATGGGCACCATCGTGAGGATGATGGCGATGGTCGCAATATTCGTCGAAGGGCCGATCTCATCTGTCGCTTCACAGATCAGCACGTCTTTGTCCTGCCCCTGCGTCTCTTTGAGGTGCAGCCGCCGGTGGATGTTCTCGATGACGATAATGGCGTCATCGACGATCAGGCCGATACTGAGCAGGAATGCAAAAAGGGTGATGCGGTTGATGGTCTGGTCGGTCAGCCAGGCGACAAAGAGTGTGGTGGCAAGAATCATGGGGACGGCGATGGAAACGACCAGCGATTCACGCCATCCCAGAAACGGGATAAGGATGAGGGAGATGATCCCGATGGTGATCACAAGGTGAAAGACCAGTTCGTTGACCGCTTCGTTTGCCCGTTCGCCGTAGTTGCGTGTGACGACAAAGCCCACTCCATGTTCTGCGAGCTCCTCCTTGACCTCGCCCAGCAGTTCGATGGACTCCTCGGCAATGGCGACGGCATTGGTGCCTTTGAGTTTGGAGATGGTCAGGGTAATCTGGTCTTCAGGCGTACTGAAAAGCACCGGTTCTTCGGGTTCGATGCCTTCGGCGTCGGTATGCATCCGCGCGGAGACGTTGTCTTCTCGCTGGGTCAGCAGCACATGTTGAAAGTTCTGAATGTCGTAGTTGTACTCCACCTCCGCAATATTGCGCAGATAGATCGGCGAGCCCATGTATTGTGCTACTATCAGGTTTTTAAGATCGTCGATATCCTCGATCGCGTTTTTGACGCCGAAGAGAATCAGTTTGCCCTCTTTTGTCGGGGCGTCAATGTCAGGCGAATTTTTTGAGATCATCTGAATGGATTGCACAATCTGGCCCAACGAGAGATGATAGCCCGAGAGTTTGTCCAGATCGACCAGTACATTGAACTGCGGGTGTTTGACACCTTTGAGCGTGGTCTTGGAGACGTTGTCGAGTGCGTTGATTTTCTGTTGGATCCCGCGGATCATCTTGTAGAGCTTGACCGGATCGGGTTTGTGTACACCCTTGGGGTAGAAGGCAACGGTGACGATGGGAATGTCAATGTCGATATCAAACGGCTTCACGAGCGGCTGCATGGTTCCCTGGGGCAGGGTGTCCATATTCTGCATGACTTTGTCGTAGAGTTTAAGGTTGGAATCTTCGCGGTTCTCGCCGATGAAATACTGGATGTTGATCATCCCGACGTTTTCCATGGCGGTGCCGTAGATGTTCTCCACCCCTTTGATCTCCCGAAAACGGCGCTCAAGCGGTTTGATAACGACATTGTTGATTTCGCGCGGGGTAGCCCCGGGAATCGCGACGATCACCGAGCCGCCGCTGACCTGGATCTGCGGATCCTCTTCGCGCGGCATGACCTGCAGCGAGATGAACCCCAGCATCAGAATCGAGATGATGATGACCATCGTCAGCGGGTTATTCAGAAAGGCTTTGGCGAGATACCCCGCAATGTTGTGATGCTGGTAGTCAATCTTCATTTATAGCGAACAGACCTTTTCGACAGGTTCGCCGTCTTGATAGATACTGCTCGCGACGGCGCGGTTGTTTTTGTAGAGCATTTCACTTTTGATTGTACCATCATCAGAAAAAGTTTTAAAACAGCCTTCTTGTTTTCCGTCAATATATTCCATTTGTGTTTCGATATTGCCATTGGCAAAGAAGGTTTTCCATTTTCCCTGTTTCTGATTGTAGCGGTAGCGCATCACCTCTTTGACAGTCCCGTCGGGGTAGTAGCCGCGCGCTTCGCCGTTGATGACGCCCATCGTGTACGGACGCGTCCAGACCAGGTCGCCGTTTTCGTCGTTATGGCGCCATTCGCCGTCGACTTTACCGTTGCGGTAACTGATTTCGTCTTTGGTCTTTCCGTTGTCGTAATAGTGACGGCACAGTCCGTCCAGCCGGCCTTCATGGTAATGCAGATTGGAGACCAGATGCCCCGCTTTGTCATAGGTTTTCCAGTTGCCTTCCTTGCGCCCGTTGCGATAGCTCATCTCTTTTTTCGCTCTGCCGTCGGGGTAGTAGAGTGTCGAGGTACCGTCGAGTACGCCGTGGCGGAAATGCATATCGGCACGCAGCTTGCCGTTTTCATCGAACTTTTTGACATGACCGTCACGCTTTTTTATATTGGCCGTCGGCAGATTGACATCTGTTTTTGTAACCATAGAGTGCAGTGCCGTCAGGTCGGCATCATCGATGTCTGCAGCAGTGAGTGTCGTCATCGAGAGTACAATTGCCGTCAATAGTGATAGGTTTCGCATTGGGTTTCCCTCCTGGATGTAGTCGGATTTGTGTATGGAAGAAGTATAGCATTTAATAATAGCTATATTATCACAAATGTATAACGAAAACCGATAAATTAAACCTGGGAAAAAATGAGACAAAATTATCACAAATCTATTACAAATAGCAATAAAATAGAAATAAGGAATTGTGTGAAAGTGATAAGATATACTTTTTAGGATAGGATTGAATCACTATAGATAGTAAAGGGGAGAACATGAAAAAAATTCTTGGCATCGTAACGGCACTCTGCCTGGCGACACTGCTCAGCGCAGAAGTGAAGAAGTCCTATTATCCAAACGGGAGCGTGAAGTTCGAGCGCCATTATGAAAATGGAAAGCTTAACGGCATTTCGAAAGGGTATTATGAAAACGGACGCCTCAAAGTCGTATCGCGTTTCAAAAACGGTAAGACCTATGGCTGGACGACCGCCTATTTTGAAAACGGACGAGTCAAAGCGGAGATGCCATTTCGTTACGGTAAATACGACGGTACGGTCAAGACCTACTATTCCAACGGTCAGCTGCGAAGCATCGAAGAGTATGTGGACGACATCCCCGTGCGCACGCATAAAAAGTACTTTCCAAACAATATTCTGAAAGCACGCCTGCATTATGACGACAACGGCAACCTCGACGGCACATCGAAAGAGTACTATGAAAACGGCAACCTCTATTACAGCATCATTTTTGATCAGGGCAAAGCGCTGAAAGGGTATATCTATACGAAAAAAGGAGATCGCAGGAAGATGACCGATCAGGACTTTGAGAAGATGGGACTGAGGTATTGAGATGAAGATGTTTCAAACAGTTGCTTTGACAGTGGCAGGTATTTGTGTCGCGGCAAATGCAGTGTATGCTGCACAAGCGTATGATATCACCATTCCCGCGGTACCGGAGAAAAAGATCGCCATTCCCAACGTTCCCCCGGTAAAGATCCATTATGCAGAACAAAATGCTTCTGAAGATGCAGCAGCGCACAGTGACGAGGCATCATACAGCTCCGAGTCACTTGACCGCAGTATCGGGTTCAGCAAGCGGACGCCGCCCGATTGGGGAAAAAAGGAGACAGTGCAGATATCGAAAGAAGCTCAACCGGGCGATGTTAACGGTGGCAAGGTCAGTCTTTATCTTCGGGGCCCGTTCATGGAACCAAAAGCAGTGGTGAGCGCTTTAAAAGAGGAGGGCTTCAGCGTGCTGGTCCAGACGCCCGTCGATAAGGAGCAGCAGCGTATCGTCATTGTCTTCACGGATGATGCTTTGAAAAAAGCGGCAGTCAAACCGGGACGGGGGTTTGCCGCTTCACTGCGCATCCTCGTCGATAAGAAAGATGCCAATATCAGCATTCAGAATCCGCTGTACGTTTCCAAGGCGTTTTTGCAAGACGATTATGACGAGACGGCAGCCAAACAGACGCTTACAAAACTGCGTTCACGCTTTGCGGGTGTTACGAATTCGGAAGACAGCGTCAAGTTTGCGGTATTGCCCAAATACCGTTTTATGGACGCCATGCCCTATTATCAGGATATGCTCGAGGTCGGCAGTGGTGCATCGGCCGATCTGCTCGGAAAAGCGCGTGCCTCCGGAAAGGTCGTTTTTGAGCAGAAGCTTGACAACGGGGCGGTGCTTTTGGGGATGAAACTCAATCACAAACGCTCAAAGTTCGTCGACAAGATCGGCTACCAGAATGCGGCGCTGCTGCCGTATCCGTTGCTGATCGAAGATGGAAAAGCCAAAATCCTCGACCCGAAATATTACATTGCGGTCATGTATCCGCAGCTCTCTATCTCCAACTTCATGGGGATTTCCAATACACCCCGTTCAATCGAAAAAGAGTGCCGCAAGATTTTTCACTAAGCCCAGCGTGTCTTTGACACGCTATACTTCCAGCTTATGGACACTTTTATCCCCAGTTTCGCCATAATGGGCGGTATTTTGCTCAATGTCGGCGCGTTTTTAACCTACCGTGGCCGAATATTCCGGGCGGTCGCGGCCTATCTCGTGGCCGACTTCTGCTGGATCGCCATGGCGTGGCAGCGTGATGATTACTGGGGCATTCTCTTTATTGCCGTCGGTATCCTGTTCGGTTTGCTGGCTTTTATGAAAATGCATCGCGGCGATATGAAAAAAACGCTTCTCAAGGACGAACGTGGCTGAAAATATGCTGTACGAATCTCAGGGCATGGTGCTAGACCTTGCCAAAATCACTCGGCTCTACCCGGCAGCCATTGTCGAGGGCGGCGGTGCGGAAGCACAGGTCTCGCTGGAGTGGGCCGAGATGAAAAGCGATGAGGTGAGAATCGCCGAATACGTTTTGGTGTTCGATTTCGATCCTCCGGGCGAACTGCCTGAAAACCGAAAGATTCTGCATTACCCCACCAAAGAGGAACTGATTACGGCGATGCACGAAGTCGCCGCCTATTTTTCATAGATATATTGTATTACTCACTTTTATACCATCGGTTGCGGTGCAGCAGGTAAGGCAGCGCCGTATCGATTCCCAGCAGGGAGTGTTTGAGCCGTGCGGTCGCATTGGCCTCGCCGATGGATTCCAGAAAAACATTCGCATTGTAGGTGACGGCACTTTCGCCATCGGTCAGGGAGGAGATATCGCCGGCACTGAGGTAGGCGAAATGATCGGCACCGGCATCAAACAAAGAGGTGGATACGGTGGCGAATGGCTGTTCCCAGCCCAGCAGGTCGGCGATGGTCGGCAGCATGTCCGCTTGTGAGCCTGTTGTATAGACGGTGGCGGGCTTGAACAGCTTAGGGGCGTAGACGATCAGCGGAATATGGTTTTGCGGCAGCACGTTGGTATCGTTCGTGTCGAACGCGCTCTGTTCGCCGCGAAGATCGTTGCCCATGCAGTGATCGGCCATAAAGAAAAAGACGGTACGGTCGAACCAAGGCTGCTTTTTCGCCTCTGCCATGAAGTTTCCAATCTCGTCGTCAACATATTTCATCGTATTGAGAAAGCCGCCGCGCCCGTTGGGTTCATGCGGATAGATACGGTATTTTTCATCCGGAATGTGATAGGGTGTATGGGTGGTTGAAGTGAAAGCAAAGCTCAAAAAAGGCTCTTTGGCACTGTTGAGGTTTGAAAGCAGAAATTTCAGCATATCCCCGTCCCAGGCCCCGAAGTGCGGATGCCCTTTTTCTTTGCCGACGTGCGGGATGTCTTCGGCGCCGTAGTAGTGACGGAAGCCGGCCAGTTCGCTGAGCTTGTCCACACGAAACGAGCCGCGGTTCGAGCTTTGCATACTGATGGTTTCATACCCGTTTTGATCGGCCAGCGACGCCAGGTAGCTCAAGCCTCCCAGCTCCAGCCCTTCGCCGAAGCTTTGAGAACCGTAAGGCGGAAGGATGCCGGTGAAGACGGCGGTAATGCCCGCCAGTGACCGCTGCCCGTTGGCATAGAAGTTGACGAACTTCAGCCCCGACTCTGCCAAGGCATCGAAGTGCGGGGTGACCTTGAATCCGTTGTGGGTAAACGCATCGACGTATTTGGCGCTCCAGCTCTCCAGCATGACAATCACGACGTTGTAGTTTTTCATATTCCCTTTTGGGGCAAATTTTCGCATCAAAGGGTACTCCGGGTCAGGGAAACGGGTTTTATCGCTTGAGAGCAGCATTTTGACCGTCGCGATGGCTTCCTCTTTGGGCAAGGCATCGTGGTGCGCACTTTTGGCGTAGCCGCTGCGGTAAATGCAGAAGGTACCGTTGAGTGCCAGGTTGCCCGAAGCGAGTTTGTTGACCGCGAAAGCGTCGCTGATGCCAAATGATATCCCTGTGACCTTGCCGCGAATTCCCAGAAATATCAGTACGATGACCAACGGTATCAACATCCATTCCTGCTTTCGCGATTGTGTCGTTTGAAGGGGTGTAGAGAAAATTTTGACAAACAGCGTGATAATCAGAATGGACCCAATAATAGCTGCCAAGGTATGTGGCCAGTAGGCTTCAAAGGCCATCTGGACCAGAATGTCCCAGTCATTACCGATGACTTTGAGCTCATTCATGACATGACGACCGACAAAGCCGAAATAGAGATTGTCAGCATAGTTTATGACAAAAATAACAGCAATAGCCACACCCCAAAGCCCCCCGATCAGCTTTCTTGCACGAGGATGTTCAATGGACTTTACGGGCATAAGCAGTACCAGTATCTGCAATCCGGAAAAGGTGAATATGACAGCCGTATCGACCCGAAGACCGTAAAAGAATGATAACAGCAGCTCGCTGATTGAAAGGGATTGGAACGCTTCGGGGTAGAAGGCTATCAACATGAAGCGAGTGAGTATTAATACACCATAGCTCGCAAGTAAAGCATAGAGGACTTGTGTTAGGCGCGATGACATCTAATTATTTTCTTTCTGGTAGATTTTATTTTTTTAAGCGTATTGCTTTAGTTCTTTTAGAATTTCAAATTGTCGATTGGTAATATATTCTGACAGTTTCTCTTCGAGCTTGGCATTGGGGTTGAATTCGATACCATAGTGATAACTGCTATCTTTTTTGTTCATGTATTTTACGCTGCCTTCTGCCGCGAACTCTTTTCCCGTCAGGTTGAAAGAGAGCAGAACTCTTTTATTGACCATATCTGGAAGCTGCGTTTCAGATATCAATCCCATTCCACCTACTGAAATGTCCTTCAGGCGCATGGTGTAGGATTGTGAATCGACAGCGACCGCGACAGCTACTGTTTGTGGCACTACGGTTCGGATATAGCGTCTTGACTCCTGAGGTAACTCTACAAAGTGCGCCTCTTTGAATACAAGACTGTTTTTATTGTAGGGATGAAGGGCCGTTTTTCCTCCAATCGGTTTTGGAAAATGATCGCTTTTGATGTAGATATCCTGTTTACCCGTAAAAATAGATTTGAAACAACGCTCTATACTGATTTCGATACCAATCTCCGACACGTTCAGTAATGCGGCGCGGCATACCACTGGTAGTTCGTCTTTGTAAGTAAGCAGTTTGATCGTTTCGCCATTTTTAAGCAGTGCCTTAAAAGTGTAAAGCACGAGATCGTGCTCTTGGCTGTTTTTGGCTTCTGTAACTTGGTGAATTTCCTTTTTTAACGTCTTTATAATGTCGGCATTCGCTTCTTCCACGGTCATCAAATAGATTTCTATCAGCTCGACAAGCGCCTTGATTGAGGTGATATCCCTGTTTTGTTCGATGATATGCCCCATATACTCTTTCAGTAACTGTAATAGGGCATGCGTCGCGACCGGTTTGAAATCGATCTCGTTTTCCATTGTTTTTTTTGCAAATGCATAAAGCTCTTTGCGTGGATCATCCTCGAACATAAACAGAGTCAAGTATAATCGGCTTCCAAAGGTATTTAATGCCGATGCTGAAAGCGGAGTAGCATCTAAGCGTACGATATTGGAGGTAAAATCATCAACAAACTTTTTTTCTTGCTGTTTGAAGAAAGCTTCATCTGCTTTCAGCGTTGTAAAAAGAAGTTCGATTTTATTATCCATTTTTATGACGCTTTTCCTTCCGCTCTCATTAGGATGCTTTAGATTTCAAGCTTTTTAAAATGTCAAACTGTCTGTCGGTGACATACTTTGATATGATATCTTCATATTCATTGTGCATATCAAAGGAAACTCCGATTCTGTAAAAGTGCTGTTCCCGGATATTGTAGCGAATATTGATGTTCAGAGTAAACTCTGTGTCATTAAGAGAAAAAATTGCCTGTGCAGTTGCATTAGTGTTTATGGGCAGTTTGTCAATACTGATGATGCCAAGACCGCTGATAGAAATATCTTTGATACGGCAAGTGTATTCTTCGGAGTGCCACTGCACTTTTATGGGAATGGGCGCTTCTGTTGCGACACGCAGAAATTTTCGTCCTTCCTGCGGCAGATCTGTAAAATAGGGATCGCGGATTCTCAAGCTGTCACGCGAAGGAAAGTGATGCGCTTTGCCCGATAGCGCTTTTGGAAATGACGCATGTTTGATGTAGACATCTCTGTCTTCGTTAAAGCTGCTGGAGATACACGATTCAGTATTGACTTCAAAAAATTCTGCACTCTGCCCCATAATTTTTGCATTGCATACTATTGGTACTTCTTCGACGTACGTCATAACCTGCAGTGTTTCATTGTTGTCTTCGAGTGTTTTGAGAAGGTCAAAAATTGTCTCTGTCTCTTTATAGGTGGGCTCTGCCTTCCCGGATAATACTTCATCATCTAAAGATTCAGGATTTACTTTATTGCTGCTGTGTGCTTCATTGATGGTCTGCGTATAGAGCTCAACAAGCGAGGCCAATGCGGATGTTGCTTCTATGTTAAGCTTATTCAGATTGTGTGTGGCGAAATCTCCGATCATAATTAGCAGCGATTTCAATACAATCGGTTTAATGTCGACATCATAGGTAATAGTCTTGATCGTAAAGGTTTTCAGGTCTGAACGCGGATCACCTTTGAAAGAGAAAAGAAGCTGGTACAGTTTTGCCCCAAAATTGTTCAGTGCCGCTTTTGTCAACAGCCCTGGTCTATGCTTTTCAGTATGGTTTTCGAAACTGTCTATAAATCTGTTTTGATAAGAATCGAAAAAAGATTTTTCAGTTTCCAGCGTTTTAAATATAGTACTGATATCTCTTTGCATGTCAGATTTTACCAAACAATTATTGAATTACTTTCAGTGGATCGATGTGATAGTTCTTTTGCGTGACTTCGAACATCAATTCATCGTTTACCCGGCCGATGACACTTCCTTTTTTTACCCGCTTGCCTTTTTTGACCGTAGGAGCGATTCGTTCAAGGTGTGCATAGATGGTGTGCAGCCCGCCTGCATGTTCGATAATGACAACATTATCCAGAAGTGGGGTGTTCTGTGCCAAAATGACTTTCCCGTTAAATACTGCTTTGACCTTGGCATTGGGCGATGAAGGTTTCAGTGAGACTGATTCGTTAAAGATTTTGATTCTGTATATGGGGTCAGTGTAGGTTCCGTAGCGTTTGAGCACCGTATAGCCATTGAGCGGTGCAATGGTTTTTTTGCCGCGATATCTTCTTGTGCGTGCTTTATGGTAACTGCTGCCGACTGATTTTACTTTTGGCAGCGGCTTGGAAGCAAGCAGTGCTTCTGTTCGCTTTTGCTCCGCTTTTGCTTGCGCTTTTTGTGTTTCGCTTTCTTGGATTATGTGTAGATTCTCAAGCGTTTTTTTAAGCTCATTTTTCTGCGAAAGCAGCGCTTTTATCTCTCTTTTGTATCGGTTTTTTTTATGCTGCAGATCTTTTAGCGCCTTTTCATTCGAATGTTTCTCTTTTTCCAGTTTCTCTTTTTCATGTTCGATCGCACTGATTTCAGTTTTCAATTTTGCAGTTTTTCCGGTGAGCCTATGAAGGTTGTTCGTATTGCTTCGGAGTTCAGCGCTCATGCTCTGAATCTGTTTGCGTGTATGATTGCCAAGCTCCTTGAAGATCTCTTCACTCATGATAGCGTCGGGGGAGAGGGTATTGTTGTCTTCTTGTACCATTGCCAGCGAGACGACACGGGCCATCAGTTCTGAGAGGTCGTTTCGCAGTTGCTGCTGCCGTCTGTTCAGGGTCTCCTGTTCATCGGTCAGGGAACGAAGAGCTTCGCGTGAGGTTGTGAGAGTTTTCGCTTTGGATTTCAGCTGATCTTCGAGCGCGTTGATTTTTTTACGTTGCTTGAGGACAGTGCGCTTTTTTTTAAGAATTGATTTTGCTGTCTTGGCCATTTTGGAATTGATCGAAGCGTAGTTTCGGTCAAAATTTTTAAGTGTTTTCGACGTTTGACTGATCTCTGTTTCAATGTCTTTGGCGATGGCAAATGTGCTGATCAGCATCAGCATAATAACAGCGGTGCGAATCATACCTCTTCTTTGTGTCCCATGACAATCATAGATGCAAGCAAGATGGAGAGTGAAATGGCAACGGTGAACAGCAGTGGCAAATCTGTGAGCGGGTCAAAGAGAGCAACATGCACCTGTACAAGCTCCAGAATACGATCGACCCAACCGTAGTGTTCTATGGTAAGGAAAATGATTGTCGCCAATATGGAGGCAATGACAGCATCAACGATGGCAAGCCGGAACAGCACGGCAGAACGTAACCAGACGGGTGCTCCGAAAAGTGCCATGATATTCATTCGCTCGCGGTGCTGGAATTGCCACAGTCGCATCTCTTTGATAATCAGCAAGGAGGTGACGAGGAAGAGTACCGCCGTAATCACGATAATGACACCTTTGAAGAGCTGGAGCAGGCGGTAGATGGTGTCGTGCTGCTGAGCGAAGGTCTCGACCCGTGAAATGGCTGTTTCTCGCTGCAGTTTCAGTCCAAGCGTTCTGGCATCGGAGGGTGAAATGAAGTGTTTGAGCCGCAGGCGGTAGAAATAGGGCAGTTTGAGTTCCATCAGATTGATGCCGGAATCACCGGTATGCTCTTGGAGCGATTGAAGCATCTGTTTGGGTGAAAGTGCTTCCGCCTCTTTGATGGAAGCATCAATTTTTTTGAAAAAGTGCTCAGAGAGGTTTGAGTCACTGACGACGACGATACCGTAGTTCTCCCCCAGCGTTTGTTCATAGGCGGTAATGACGCGGTCAAGACTTAAAAAGAGCTGCAGCGTGATCAGGATAGAGAAGAGCGCTGTAATCAGAGAAAAGTGGCTTTTAAGAGACTTCATAGATGTCTCCGTGCTCAATGTGGTAATGTTTGTATGGCGTTCCGAAGGTCTCGGGAATATGGTGTGTGACAACGACCACCGTCGCGTCAAGCTGGGTATTGGCTCCTTCCAAGAGTCCCCAGATTACTTTCGAGGAGTATTCATCGAGATTGCCGGTCGGTTCATCTGCGAGGATAAGGATGGGATTGTGTGAAAGAGCTCGGGCCATCGCCACTCGCTGCTGTTCACCGCCGCTGAGCTCCACGGGGTATTTGCCGCGTTGATGGGAGAGTTTGACATGGCCCAGCAGTTTTTCCACCTGAAGCTCGCTTACGTCACGGGCATATCCGTTGATCAAAAGCGGCAGCATAACGTTTTTCTCAATCGTCCACTCCTTGACCAGCTTGTAGTCTTGGAAGACAATGCCGATATGGCGGCGCAGAAAGTTTAGTTTCTTGCTGCCGATCCCGTTCATGTCAACGCCGCCGACGGTAAGGCTTCCCGAAAGCACGGGAAGGGCGCCGAAAAAGGATTTGAGCAAAGTGGATTTACCACTGCCGCTGGCTCCGGTGATGAAGATAAAGCTGCCGGAGTCAATGGCAAAGGCAGCCTTGGAGATAATAGTCTCATGTCTGGTGTAGCCGAGCGAGAGATTTTCAGCGAGAATGATTTTATCCATTAAGTGCCTTTTGCAGCTGTCGGTGTGCATGCAGGTTTGACCATGATCTGACCGGCGGGGCAGGCAGGTAGTGCGGCTGCTCGTTCAGAGATAAATAGAGATGTTCCGGGCGTTCGTACGGGCCCATTGAAAGACGGAAAAGAAAATGGTTGCCATCCGTTTTGTAGAGGCGTTCGAAATGGATGAAACCTTCATCAAAGCGCAGGGTTTTTCCGTTGAGCGTTTCGAGGGTATCGGAATCGACACTGGTGATATCAAATTGAAACGGGGCGATCGTTTCCAGAGGCTTGGAAATCTCCTCGTTGTGCATTACGACATCGTAGATATTTTTTTCCATCCGCCGCCATCGGTCTTCATACTTGCTACTGATTTCAAGGGCGCGGTTCTTGAAGATCTCGATATGGTTTTGGTTCAGTGCCATAAAGGTTGCAAAACTGTAGGCAAAATAGTTGTCGCTGTCAGTGCGCAGTTCCAGTTTCCCTCCGGCGTACAGTGCCCGAATGCTCTCGGTGATAAATGCGGTATTGATGACTCTGCGCTGCGGTTTTTTATCCCAGGGGACGGGAAAATGGACATAGATACGCCCGACGAGGTTTGAAGGGACAAGCTCCAAGAAAAGTCTGGCATCATAATCAAGCAGCAAGATATTATTTAGTTGACGAATATTGATCTGTTTGAGGACTTGCTCTATTGAGGGTTTGTGTATCTCGATGCCGATAAACAAAATGTCCGGATAACACTCTGCTTGATGCAGTAAGTGGCGTCCTGAACCAAATCCCACTTCTACACGTACCTCCCGGTCTGTCGGAAAGTTTTGCTCAAAGTCACGGATGCTCCATAAGGCACTCTTGTCGTTCAGATGACGATTGATCTCTGCGCTGTCTATATTGGAGGCAAGTACATTCAGGTCTGCCGCTTTGGCGAATGCCAGCAGTGCGCGTTTGACAAAGTGTGTCGGCGAGGGTCGCGATATTTTGTCGGCTTTGAGCAGGATTTTATCGGGCAGGGTTTTAAGGAGTAGAAAAAAAGATTTGTCCTCAATGGTCGCTGCAATCAGCTTTTCATCCTTATGCAGGATGTTTTGTGCAGCATAATCAAAAGTAACGCCATCAACGCTCAGTGGAAAGGCGGGAGCTTTGAACGAAGCGATATGCAGGTGCGGCATTCAGTCACGGCCCTTCTATGGAGATCGATCGGCTTTCAGAAGGCATAGAGCGCATACCATCTTTGTCAACTGCGATCACCGCATATTCATACTCTTGTCCCGGCACTACGTTGACATCGGTGAAGCTGTCTGTTTTCAGGTCGCGGAAAACAGCTTTTTTTGTTTCAAACCATCCACTGCGAGTCAGTTTGACCAGTTCATAGGACACAGTGCGGGCATCGGCGCTTTTCCAGCGAATGACGACAGCATTGTCTTTGAGAGCAAGGCCCAGCAGTTCAGGAGCGGCGGGTGCCGGTTTGTTCATGCCCGAGACTGCTGTGCTCGGCGGACTTTCTAGGCCGTCTTTGTCGACGACAGATACTTTATAGAAATAGCGGATGCCGTTTGTTCCCGGTTTGTCTGTAAATACCTGCTTAGATACTTTGGCGTAATAGTCATAATATCCATTCTCCTCTTCTGCGCGGTAAATATTGAAATATCGGGCTTTGTGATTTGGGTCCGAAGACCATCGGAGCGTGATTTTTCCAATTTCGTTCTGCGTTGCTGTTACCGCTGTTGGCGATGGAGGAAGGGGTTTGGTAGAGACTGTGACGACCTGTGACGGCGCCGTGCGTTTGCCATCGAAGGTGAGCGCTATAATCCGGTAGCGGTAGAGCCTGCCGTCTTCGAGGTCACTGTCGATATATTCTGCGCTGAGCCGCCCGTCAATATGACTGATCCGGCTGAAGTCCTTTTCATCAGGCTCCTGGCGTTCGATTTCGTAGCCGATGATACGGGGGTCCGGATGGGGACGCCAGAGTAGTTTGGCACTGCGTGCGAGTTCTTTGGTGGCGGAGAAAAAACTGACGGGTTCCGGCAGGGGTGATGTCTTGGCCGTTATCGTACGGTTTGGCATGGATTCACGCCCTTGTGCATCGACAGTCGTGAAACGATAGCGGTAGGCGGTATCCGGTACGAGGCCGCTGTCTGTATAGTGCGTCTGAAGGGTGTTGTCAATCTCGGCGATACGATAGACGCCTTTGTCGTCAGTTCCCGGGTTATCTCGATAGATGCGGATGGCCTTGACACGCTTGTCACTGCTTGGCTGCCATTCAAAGGCAATGGCATTGGTGTCGCTGAGGTAGCCGTTGATATGCACTTGAGGCAGGCTCTTGTTGATGGCGGAGGATTCGGCAGGTTTGGGATGGCCGACACAACCATTAATCAACAGTATCAGTGTCGAAAAGAGTAGCGATACGGTCAGGGTCGAGCGTTTCATCGAGGTTCTCCGTTTCGAAATACGATTGCAGCCATAACGTAAACTGTTCCGGCAGCGGGGCCGAAAACCGCATTGCTTCTCCCGTGAACGGGTGGGCGAAATAGAGCGTATAGGCATGCAGTAATATACGCTGGATTTTATCGGGATTGCTCTTAATGCCGTATAAATGGTCGCCGAGGATATGCCGGCTGAAGCTCTCGAGGTGGACGCGGATCTGGTGGGTACGCCCGGTAAAGAGTTTGCAGGCGATCAGTTCCGACTTCTCATCGCGTGAGGGCAACAGTTTCTTAAAGAGGGTCTGCGCCGGTTTGCCGTGCGGAACCACCGCCATTTTCAAACGGTTGCCGGGGCTGCGGCCGATAGGTTTGTCAATGAAAGTCATCTCCTCTTTCAGCGGCGGGGTGATCACGGCCAGGTAGAAGCGCCCCATGCTTTTATCCTGCAGCTGCCTGGAGAGCGCCTCGTGCGCTTCGTTGGTTTTGGCGACGACCATCGCCCCGCTGGTACCTTTGTCGAGTCGGTGTACGATGCCGTGGCGCTCTTCACCGCTGAGGGTAGAGAGGCGGACATCATGATGTTTGAGCCAGTCGACCAGGGTCGGCTCTTTTACACTGGGTGCGGGATGAACGGTGAGGCCGCTGGGCTTGTCGATGACGAGCAGATGATCGTCTTCATAAAGGATAGGCACATTGAAATCGATGGGCTGGGCCGCTTTGGGTTCCATGGCGGGCAGGGTCACGACCACCCGCTGGCCGGGTTTGAGCTTCAGCCCCGGTTTGGCGGCTTGTTTCCCCTCGACCTCCACATGGCCCCCTTTGATGAGGTGAGCGATCTGGTTGCGCGGTTCATTCATCACGGTACTTAGAAAAGCGTCGAGACGTTCATTGCCTGCGGCGTTGAAGGAGATGTTGGCGGGGTGCATGTGAACCTTTGATATAATGTGCGTACAATTCACGAAAGGGTGACGTGCGCAGGATAGACAGAAGAATTTTAGCACACTTCGATTTCGTCTCTGTGGCACTATTGATCCCGCTGGTAACGGTTTCAGGCTGGCTCATCGGCGAAATCCATCCGGTACTGGCGCACAAACACCTTGTCTATGTCGGCGTAGGCATTGTCGTTTTCTTTTTTTTCTTTTTTCTGCCCATCCGTCGGTTAAATTGGATGATTCCCATTTTTTACTGGCTCAATATCGGTTTGCTGATTGCAGTCGAGTTCTTCGGGCATGCCCGACTGGGGGCAAAACGGTGGATCGAGTTGCCGTTTATTCATTTTACGCTGCAGCCTTCAGAACTGATGAAACCGGCACTGATCCTGATGCTGGCTTATCTGATCGCACGCAATCCACCACCGTACGGAGGGTATGGCTGGAAAGATTTTCTTAAACTCTCATTTTTCATTTTACTGCCCTTTGTGCTGATTGCCAAAGAGCCCGATCTCGGGACAGCGACGGTACTGCTGTTGTTGGGAGTGGGCGTGTTGTTCCTGATTGGAGTACAGTGGAAAATATGGGCTGTTTTGGCTGTGGGCTTCATTGTCTCTGCGCCGCTGATTTACACGCAATTGCATGATTACCAGCGAAAACGCATCACTGACTTCCTTGGCGAAAAACCGAGCTATCATGTGCAGCAGTCTATTATCGCTATCGGCTCGGGCGGAGTATTGGGAAAGCCTAAAGATGAGGCGACGCAGACGCAGATGAAATTTTTGCCTATTGCTTCCAGTGACTTTATTTTTGCCTATGTAGTCGAGCGTTTTGGTTTCGTAGGTGCCCTTTCGCTGATCGGGCTCTATGCGCTGATTGTATTGCATCTGCTCAGTATAGGACTTTCCACCAACGATTTTTATATCAAGGTTGTCAGCGCTTCTATATCGTTGCTCATTTTTGTCTATATGAGTGTCAATATCGCTATGACAATCGGTCTCGCTCCTGTCGTCGGCGTGCCATTGCCAATGTTTAGCTATGGGGGGAGCAGTTTCACCAATTTCATGATTTTATTCGGTATTTTGGAAAATCTGATGGCATTTCGTTTTAAAGAACTCTATCACCGCGGTGGTAAAAAAAGCTTTGTCTAAAGGGACTGGGGCTATAATTTCGCTCTTCAATTAAAATGTTGTGGGTCTTTAGCTCAGTTGGTTAGAGCCCCCCGCTCATAACGGGGTGGTCGAGAGTTCGAGTCTCTCAGGACCCACCACTGCCGGTTTTTTTGTATTATGCAGTTTTTCTACTGTTTAGTGACACTTTATCCCCAGAGTTTTTCTCCATTTCCAAGGCGGAATCGGATTATCAGTTTTCCACAACCCTACCTGCTTTGATTTAGCCCAATTCTCAAGTTTATTAAGCTTCTGCTGTCTATGTATTGGTAAATGTTTATAATACATTCGCATGACCCATGCATGGCCAAGAAGTACCATTCTCTCATTGACATTTTGCCACATTCCCTTTTCGTCAAGAAAGACGTAAATCGTTCCGAGTGTTCTGCCAAATGCATCATTGCCAAAAGTTTCAAGTTTAATCTGTTTACCACCAATAAGACCTATAAGCGCTCCTGTAGCAATGTCACCCCATGCTTGGCCATTTTCCGGACAATCGATCGAATCAAGACGAACTTTTATCTTATTTGAGCTTGATGATACGACAACCGTGTCTCCGTCTATGACATATTCAACCTTGTAGCTAGGTAGTTTGGAGATCACATCCATACCGGTATGTAAACTTGTATTGTTGGTAGTTGTATTGGCGCATGTTTGATGCGATTTAGTCAAGCTTCTAATTTTCTTATTGAGTACAGTCGGTTTTTTCTTGGATTTTTGGGTGGATTTTTTTGACATTTTATATAGAAGACTTAGCAGTCCCATGGCAAACCTTTATTTTTGATATACACAGTTTAGACATTTTATTGATACAGAGTAAGGGCAAATTCGAAAAAGAATAGCTTAGAATATGCCCTTCTTGAGGCTATAATCACAAGAGGAGAAAGCTGTGAAATTCAACGACTACCTTAAAGCGTGCCGGACGCGATACGACCTGACGCAAGAGCGGCTGGTACGGGAGCTGTACGCGTACGACGACGCTTTTTCCGGGCTCGACGTTCGTACTCTTTCGCGTTGGGAAACAGCGCAGACCCAGCCGCCCATGGCAAAACAGGTGCTGATCGTGCGGTTTTTCCGCCGATACTCTTCGCACCTCTTTCCCTGCTTCTACGGTCGCGAACGCATCGAGGACGAGCTATGCCGGGCGGGAGTTTACAACCTGCTGGGAAAATCGAAATCGCACATTTTCAACCTTCCCGAAAACTCGTTTGAAATAGACAATACCGTCATTCGCCATGTACGCTCGTACGAGGATATGAACGCCGTGCTCAAAGTACCGCATGCCATCACCGAAGCGATCACGGAACGGTTTTATGCCATCACTCCCGGCAAGCTCAAAGCGTGGGCGCTGCATCCGGGAAGTCTGTTCCTCCTCGCCGAGAATGCGACGCAGATATTGGGGATGCTGACTGTCCTCAGACTCAAACCGGAACGGTTCGACGAGGTGCTTGCGTTTGATAAAGCGATTGCAGCGCTCGATGAGAGCGATTTTGCAGGGCCGGATGAAGCGGCCTGTTTGCTGCTTCTGCCTTCGTATGCCTACAATGAACAGGTCGCTTCGCTCTTGCTGCTGCGCTTTTACGCCCATCTCATCGCGCATCAGGATCTCATCAGGGAGGTGGGCGGCCCTGCTGTGCTCGATGGCGGCAGAAAACTGGCGCAGAAGATGCATCTGGAACATACGTCAGATAAAGAGATTGCGGGCCGGAGAGTGTCGGCTTATCGCGCTTCGCTGGAGCGGATGCTGATCAACGAAGCGGTGCTTCGTATGATCTTTCAAAAAGAAGAGTGCCCCGAAGAGAGCAGTTGATCATACTCATCTCCAGTATGTCGATGGCGTTATCGACCGGGCGCATGGCGTCGATGTAGTGCTGCAAAGAGATTTTTTCCATAGTGTAAGCGTTATAAAGTGTCATGGATAGAGCCCGCAGACATTTTAGTTTGGCTTTGAGGTCTGTTTCGCTTAGGTTGGGTTGCGGGATTGTGGCATGGCTGTTCATTGGCGTACGCGCTTTCCATAAGGTTTTCAGGGAGAATTCTATTTTTTCGCTGACGGTTTCACAAGGGCATCTTCGCACAGATTTTTTCATTGAATATGCCCTTCGATATCCCATTGCCTCTGTCATACAATACATTATGACAAGGGGCAAGCTTAGCTGACTGGCCTCAACTGACAAGGAGTGCCCCTGTCGTGAAAGCTTTTTCTGAAAGTCTTCTGAGTTGATGGGAAGCCGTTTAGAGAGACGCTGCCGTTTTCGCTACTATTGCATTAAAAAAAGATCAGGAGAGACTCATGGGAAAATTCGATCACCTCTTTGAAGAAGAAGACGGTTTGTTTCAGGGCACGCCGCAGCGCCGTTACTGGGAGATGTTTCAACAGATGAACCCCGAAATAGCCGAAGGCGCGCTCGATGAGATCATTGAACGTATGGCGGCGATGGAGAAGATGCTGATGCGTGAGATTGACGAAGAGGAGCTTAACAGTACCGTGAAGCGTTTCTATTATGAAAACACGTCCGAGGTCGAGGAGCATAAAAAGAGTCTTTACATGGAACTCGGCGGAGAACTCGTCTACAAAGTCTCCGACTAATCAGCCCGTCCACTTCTCCAGTTTTGCCGCATTGTGGTTGTAGTCGGGCTCTTTGGAGTCGGGGTCGAGCAGGTCGTTGGTGAGGTAGTTGATGCGGCGGTCGGTGACCGGGGCGAAGAGGGTCTTTTCACGAATGGCATCGGTGACTTTGGCAGTGAAGACCAGTGAACCCCGCGCCGTCGTTACCTTGACCTTGTCGCCATCTTCTATGCCCGCATTGTTCGCATCTTGTGTATTGATTTCCAGAAAACTCAGCGGTTTGTGCTTGAGCAGACGGTCGACAAAGGCGGTTTTCGTACCGCTGTGCCACTGGTCGCGCGTGCGTCCGGTAGTGAAGAGGTAAGGGTAGGCCAGCGACGTCTGCTCCGAACGGCGTTCGTTTTGTACAAAAATAAGGTTTGCCCGTCCGTCCGGTGTAAAAAAACGGTTGTTTTCCAGCAGACCCTCCCCCCAGACATAGGCCCCTTCGCGATCTACGGTTTCTTCGAAATCCGGAAGCGCAAGCCGTCCGTCGGGGCTGAGCGCCGTCATACGGCGGTACTCACTGAACACCTCGGCGGCATTGTGATAATCAAACGCCTTGACAAACCCCATGCCGCGCCCGATCATGGCAAAAATCTCCCAATCAGGCTTGCAGTCGATGCTGCGGCGAGTGAGTTTCTCCTGACGGGTGATCGTGCGGTCCATGTTGGTCTGCGTACCCTCTTTTTCGCCCCAGGGCGCGGCGGGAAGCCGCAGATGGGCATAGGGGGCGGTCTCGCTGTCGCGGTAGGCGTTGATCTCGACAATGAACGGTACTTTCTTCAGGGCCGCTTCGACCCGCTTGCGGTTGGGAAGATGGTAAATGGGGTCGGTGTGGCAGATGATGAGCAGATCCAGTTCCCGCCGTTCGGCCGCCTCGATCATCTCGAACGCCGTCAGGCCCGGTCGGGATGAAATATTTTCCGTGCCCCAGAACTCGGAGACCTTGGCAATAGACGCTTCGTCGAAATCCAGGTGCACCGCCAGCATGGTAGACAGACCGCCGACTTCGCGCCCCCCCATGGCGTTGGGCTGTCCGGTGAGCGAAAAGGGGCCGTTGCCCGGTGTGTTGATCTTGCCGGTCAGCAGGTGCAGATTGATGAGTGAAAGGTTTTTGTCCACGCCCTGCGAACTCTGATTGAGCCCCATCGTCCACGCCGAGATGATGTTTTCATTTTCATAGAAGAGGGCCATGAACGCTTCGAACTGCTCTTTGGAAAGGCCGCAGCGCTTGAGCAGTTTGGTTTTCGGAAGCTTTTTGAGCTTCTTAAGGTACTCGTCGTATCCGTTTAAATGGCTGTTTATAAAGTTTATGTCAATGCGCTTGTCCTCAATAATACGTCTGGCGACAAGATTGAGAAAATCAATGTCCGTTCCGACGCGGATGGGCAGATGCAGATCGGCCTGTTCGGCCGTTTCGGTACGGCGGGGGTCGATGACGACGGTTTTGAGTCCCCGTTTTTTCTGTTTTTTTACCATATTATTGAAAACCACATGCGCTTCGGCGGCGTTTGAACCAACGAAAATAAGCAGGTCGCACGACTCAATGTCTTTCATGCGTACCGGGACATAATCCGCTCCGAACGCTTTTTTGTAAGCGACGACGGCGCTGGCCATACAGGTGCGGGAGTTGGTGTCGACATTGTTCGTGCCTAAAAACCCTTTGCCCAGTTTGTTCGCGACATAGTAATCCTCGGTCATCATCTGCCCTGAAAGATAGAGGCCGATGCGCTCGGGCTCGGTGGAGCGGATGTGGTGTACGATGGTCCGGATGGCGGTATCCCAGTCGATGTCGGTGAAATCCTCATAGGCTTTGCGCAGTTTGGGGCGCAGCAGCCGCGAGGGTGTTTCGATGGTGTGCAGTTCACTCGCACCTTTAGAACAGACCAATCCTTCGTTGACAGGGTAGTCGATGTCACCGACCAGCCGTTTTGTGTCAAACTCGATACCGCAGCCCACTCCGCAGTAGCCGCAGACTGATTTTATCTTCATTA